>JALWWR010000082.1 GCA_026993045.1 Thermodesulfatator sp. | reverse complement strand
TTCGATCTTTTTTCGTTTGGGGGAAAGAGGCGGGGCCGGCGGGCGGACCCGGAGGGCTTCCCAAGGAGGGACCACTTCCGGGCCCCCGGCGGCGATCTCTTTTCCGGAAGCCGTCTCCCAGAGCGCGAAATCCCGGCCGTTGGTTTGGACCACTAAAGGCGGAGGCCCCTCCGGCCAGGCCAACCGGACGTAGGCCAAGAGTTCTCTGCCGCGGGTTTTTACCGCTCCCGGGGCGTAGGCTATTAAAAGCAGAGGGCGGCCCTCTTCTTCCACCGCTACCCCCCCTTTGGACCCTCTCCGGTACCGGACCCAAAGACAAAAGAACCGGAGGGGCGCTTTTTAAGGCCGAGAGGGGATAGCCCCGGTCTTTCAAAAAGGCTTCAAGATCCACTTAAGAATCTCTCGCGGGCCTTCTGGTAAAGGGCTGAAACCTCCTCCGGGCTAAGTCCGGCCCCCTGGGCCACCCGGAAGGCCTCTTCCTCACGCAAGAAATCAGAGGGGCTATGGGCGTCGGAATTGACCACCAAAGGAGCTCCGAATCTTCGGGCCAAAGAGGCCACGTGTCCGTTGGCCAGACAATGCCCTTTGCGGCCTGAAAGCTCTAAAAATACCCCCTTTTCCGCAGCCAGACACACCTCTTCTTCGGTGATAAGGCCTGGATGAGAGAGGATATCCGCTCCGGCTTCAATGGCGGCCCGGTTAGTGCCTGGAGCCACAGGTTCGGCTAGGGTTTCCCCATGAACCACTACTATTTGAGCCCCCAAATCCCGGGCCTTTTGGACCAGCTCCGGGATAAGGGCTGGAGGGGCGTGGGTGATCTCAATCCCAGGAATAAGACGGCAGGGGGAATGGGGGTTTAGGTCCCGGGCGGCTTGGCAGAGGCGGGGAATAATGAGGTCTAAATTGGAACTGTCAGCGTGATCGGTGATGGCCACCGCTTCGTAGCCTAACACCGTGACCCTTCGTAAGAGTTCCGCGGGAATGAGCTCCCCGTCGCTAAATATGGAATGGCAATGTAGGTCGAACATTACATTTTGTACTTAAAGGCTTGGGGATCGAGGCGCTCGAGGAGGTCTTTGAGCCTTTCCTTTTCTTCTTTAGTGCCTGCGGTAGCTATTTCTTCCTCCACCTTTTTACGGGCTTCTTCCGCCAAGGCTTCGCTCTTAGAGAGCACTTCCTCATGGACGTAGATTTCGGCCCCGGTACGCAAGGCTAGGGCCACGGCGTCGCTGGGCCGGGCGTCTATCTGGACCTCACGGCCTCCCACATCCATAGTGATGAGGGCGTAATAGGTGTTGTCCTTGAGATCGCAGATTTCAATACGCGAGATCTTTATCCCCAGATGGTCCAAGATATTTTTCATCAAGTCGTGGGTCATGGGGCGGGGAAATTGGATGTTTTCCAGTTTGCTGGCGATGGCCGTGGCCTCCAGTAACCCGATCCAGATAGGAAGGCCCCTTTCGCCTTCCTCTTCCTTTAAAATCATTACCGGACTGTTGGTGACCGGGTCCATAGCCACGGCCTGGATTTTCATTTTAATCTTCATCTGGGCCTCCTCCTGGGCCTTTTAAGATTTCCAAAAACTCTCCTCGCAAGGAGTGCTTGCCGGCTTCTTTAATCAAAACATAAACCAGGGCCCCCTTCAATTCTAGCTCTTTCGGGGCGGTGAAGTTCACCACATGGTTGGTGCGAGTGCGACCGGTGAGGACCTCCGGTCGGGTCTCGCTGGGGCCTTCCACCAAGACCTCTGCTTTGCGACCTATATAGGATTCCCGGATCTCTTGGGTAATACGGGCCTGCACCTCGTGGACCTTCCACAGCCGGGCGGCCTTCACCTCTTCCGGCACCTTGTCCTCAAACTTCCGGGCCCGGGCTAAAGGACGGTCGGAGTATTTAAAGGAAAAGATCTCGTCAAACCGAACCTCTTCCAGCAGAGTGAGAGTCTCTTGAAAGTCGGACTCCGTTTCTCCTGGAAATCCTACGATGAGATCCGTAGTAAGAGCTATGCCTGGGACGAGCTCCCGCAGGCGGGCCACCCGGGCCAGATATTCTTCCCGGGTGTACCCCCGGTTCATGCGGGCAAGGACCCGGCTGGAGCCGGATTGGACCGGAAGGTGCAAGTGTTCACAGACCTTTTCTTCCTCGGCTATGGTCCGCATGAGATCTTCTGAAAGGTCTTTGGGATGGCTGGTGGTGAAACGGATCCGCCAAAGCCCTTTGATCTGGGCCACCATTCGCAAAAGTTCAGCGAAAGTGGGATAGCCTTTTTCTTTCTGGCCGTAAGAGTTTACGTTCTGGCCCAAGAGTGTGACTTCCCGCACTCCCTGTTGCACCAAACACTCGATTTCGCGCAGGATGTCTTCCGGAGGGCGACTTACCTCGCGGCCCCGGACATAAGGCACCACACAATAAGAACAGAAATTGTCGCAACCCTGCATAATGGTGACCTGGGCCTTCACGGGCCGGGCGCCGTCGTAGGTGGCCGGGATCAAGGGAGGTTTAAAATCTTTCTTGAGCTCGGTGAGCACCACCGGCCCCCGGCCGCGGCGGATCTTTTCCAAGGCCTCCGGGAGCCGATAGATGTTCTGAGGCCCCAAGACCAGGTCCACGTGAGGCAGTCGTTTTACGATCCTTTCCCCTTCTTGTTGAGCCACACACCCCGTCACTCCGATCACCACCTCAGGACGCTTGGCCTTTAGGGACTTGAAACGTCCCACAAAACTGTAGACCTTCTCTTCCGCTTTACGGCGGACCGAACAAGTGTTCACCAGGATCAGATCGGCTTCTTCCGGGACCTCGCAAGGGACATACTCTTCCCCCACCAGGGCCAACATGCGTTCCGAATCGTATTCGTTCATCTGACAGCCAAAGGTCTTTATGAAGATCCGTTTCTCTCTCATAGTGTTATAAATTTTAATCGCAAATTTTCGGCCTTGCAGGAGGGGGGACAGAGACTAAACTTAAAGAGATGTTAATGGAACATCTGACCTTCCCCGAAGTGGAGGCCTTGCCCCGGACCACCCCGGTCTTGATCCCCTTGGGTTCGGTGGAAGAACACGGTCCTCACCTTCCTTTGGCCACCGATGTCTATACCATTTACGCCGTGGCTAAAAAGGCCGCGGAAAAGACCCCCATCTTGGTAGCCCCTCCTTTGTATTATGGTCTTTGTCGAAGCACCGCCGACCATCCAGGCACTTTATCCCTGCGAGGCTTGACCCTTCGAGCCCTCGTCTTAGATCTTCTGCAGGCCTTCCGTAAGCAAGGTTTTCAAAGGTTTATGCTTCTTTCCGGTCACGCCGGGGGGACCCATATGGCCTTCATTTTAGATGCAGCCGAGGAGTTTTTGACCTCTTTTCCAGGGGTCTCCATAGCGGTGGCTTCTATTATCGATCTTTTGAAACAGGGGCCGGGAGAGCTGGTTGAGACCCCTAACGACTCCCATGCTGGCGAGTGGGAAACGGCCCTGATACAATATTTATATCCAGAGCAAGTTAAGGGGTTAGCGGAGGAAGCCTATCCCCAGTTCCCGCCTTTAAAGGTGGTGCGGGACAAAAGGGCCTATTGGCCTTCGGGGGTGTGGGGCGATCCTGCGAAGGCCTCCCCTGAAAAAGGTAAACTTCTTCTCGAAAGACTGGCGGAGCAGGTGGTAAAATTAGCCTTAAGCTTAGGTAAGGAGGAGTCCCAATGAAACGCGTAGCGATTTTTCTCTTTCTAGCCCTGTTTGCGACTGGGGTAGCCTCGGCCACTTCCATCTCGCAGGCCACCTTCAAAGACCTAGAAGGCAAGACCCACCGTTTGGGGGATTTTAAGGGCAAGGTGGTGCTGGTCAACTTTTTCGCTAGCTATTGCCCCCCTTGCATGGTGGAAATAAAAGAGCTCGTCAAGCTTTATCGCAAATACCAAAAAGATGGGCTGGTGGTTGTAGGTCTGATGGTGGATCGGGAAGGGGAGTCCCTCCTTCCCCATATTGTGGAGGCTAAAGGCATTACCTATCCGGTAGGGTTGGCCACCAAAGAAATCCTGGACCTTTTTGGCAATCCCCCCATCACTCCCACCACTTTTATCATCGATCGGGAGGGCACGGTGGTCAAACGCCTTATAGGTTATACCGGAAGGAAGTATTTAGAAAAAAAGGTCAAAGAATACCTCTTTTCCAAAGGGCTTTAAGGAAGGACCTGGATAGAGGGGGGGCCTTCTTCCACCCAGCCTATGACTTTAGCCTCGACCACTCCTCGTTCGAGGAGTCTTTGGTAAAAGGTCTCGGCCTTTTCGGGAGCCACCGCAATGAGAAGGCCCCCGGAGGTCTGGGCGTCATAAAAGACCGTAACCCGTAAGGGATCTACCTCCTTTTCTACTTTCACCTTGGTTTCGCAAAACCGTTGGTTAGCCAGGTCGCCCTCCGGGGCCATCCCCAAGGCCAAAAATTCCAGGGTCTTGGGAAGAAGAGGGACTTCGGAGGCCTCAATAACCAGTTTTACCTGGCTGGCTTCAGCCATCTCCAAGGCGTGTCCCAAGAGACCGAAACCGGTGATGTCGGTGGCGGCGTGCGCTCCGGTCTCCATCATGGCCTCCGAAGCCTCTTTGTTGAGGGCCAACATGGTCTCAAGGAAGCGCTGATAGGCGGGGTCTTCTGGAGATAGAAAGCCTCCTTTGAGGGCTGTAGAGAGGATGCCGGTGCCTAAGGGTTTGGTCAAAAAGAGGCGATCTCCAGGACGGGCCCCGGCGTTAGTGACAAAGGCTTGCGGGGCTACGGTCCCCAGCACGCAGAGTCCGTATTTGATCTCCGGGTCGTCTACGCTGTGACCTCCGCCAATCACAGCCCCTGCTTCAGCCACCTTGTCCGCTCCCCCTTGGAGGATTTGCACCAAGATTTGAGAATCCAGTCCTTTTTTAGGAAAACCCACCAGATTTAAGGCCAGAAACGGCCGGGCTCCTAGAGCGTAAAGATCCGAGAGGGCGTTGGCCGCGGCGATTTGTCCGAAAATATAGGGATCGTCCACAATAGGGGTGAAAAAATCGGCGCTTACCACCAGGGCCAGGTCTTCCCTAAGCCGGAAGACCGCCGCGTCGGAGCCGTGTTCCACTCCCAGAAGGAGGTCTTCGCTGCGGGCTAGTTTGACCTGGCTTAAGACTTCCGCCAGCGCCGCCGGCGGGAGCTTGGCCGCTCAACCAGCAGCTTTCACCATCTGGGTCAGTTTAATCTCGGGCACATTCAGCCTCCGAACCCTGGATCTTCTCTAAGGCGTGTTTCAGCACCGGGGCGATAACCTCCCAGCCTTCCTTTACCGCCCGCAAACTTCCGGGAAGATTGATAATCAAGGTCTCTTTTCTTAGGCCGGCGCAGCCCCTGGATAACATGGCGTAAGGGGTGTGTTCCAGGCCCTTAAGCCTCAGGGCCTCGGCTATTCCGGGGATCTCTTTTTCAAGGGCGGCCTTGGTGGCCTCCGGGGTGACATCCCGGGGCGAAAGTCCGGTCCCTCCGGTGGTCAAGATGAGATCCAGACCCTCCCGATCAGACCAATCGATAAGGGTCACCAGGATCTCTTCGTATTCGTCGGGGACGATCTGATAAAGAGGGACTTCAAACCCCGCGGCCTCAAGCCTTTCTTTTAGGAAAGCCCCCGCTGTGTCTTCTCTCTCTCCCCGGGCCCCTTTGTCACTTACCGTGAGAACCCCTGCTCTCATGCCTCCTGGGCCTGTTTAGCCTCTTCCACGATCTTCTGGGCTATAGGAGGAGGGACCTCTTCGTAATGGGAAAACCGCATCCGGAAAGTGCCTCGGCCTCCGGTAAGGGAATTGAGGTCCAGGGCGTAACGGAGAAGCTCAGCCATAGGGGCCTGGGCTTTAATAAGCTGCATCTTGCCTTTGGGCTCCATGCCCAGGACCCGCCCGCGGCGGGCATTGATGTCCCCGATAACGTCTCCCATGTTTTCTTCCGGGACCTCGATCTCCAGCTCCATGATAGGCTCTAAGAGCACCGGCTGACATTCTTCAAGGGCCTTTTTGAAGCAATGAAAGGAGGCGATCTTAAAGGCCATGTCCGAAGAAT
>JALWWR010000081.1 GCA_026993045.1 Thermodesulfatator sp. | reverse complement strand
AGATCCCGCCCCTTAGGCCTCGGCCACGCTCTCCTCTAAGATGGCTTTTCTGGTGGCGCTAATGTCTTTAGGTTTAACTTTACTTACGTCGTCCCGGGCCCAATAACGCACCCGATAAGAGGCCTCAAGCTCTGAAAGCAGGCTCTGAAGTTGATCTTCGGCCAGGTCCGTAAAGCGAATGAAGACCTGTCTTCTATCCGGGCTTATCTCTTCCGGATAGGTCAAAATACTCACGATTTTCACCCCATATTTGGTGATCTTGGAGATCACCTCATCTAGGGTGGTGGCAGGATCTATCTCCAAGCCGATCTGAATCGGTCCCTGATAGATCCCGGTGATGTTCACAAAGAGCTTAAAGATATCGGTCTGGGTGATGATCCCGATGACCCGCTGCTCTTCGTCCACCACCGGCAGTCCTGAAATACGGTTTTCTAACATAAGGACGGCGGCAAATTCCACCGTATCCGTGGGTTTGACGTAAATGGGATCCGGGGTCATGATGTCTTTGACCCGGACCTCAGCCAAGAGGTAATAGAGCTCGTGGACATCCAGGGAAGTGGCCTTGGAGGGGGTGGCCTCTTTGATGTCCCGGTCGCTTATAATCCCTACCAGCCGGCCGTTTTTCACCACCGGTATCCGGCGGATATTGTGTTCTTTCATGATCTGGGAAGCCTTCATGATGGAGGCGTTTTCGTCCAGCACAATAACTTCTTCGCTCATCCAGTCTTTTACTAGCATTTTGGAGCCTCCAGGGAAGTTTTTCCTATTATGCCCGAGGGCACCCTCTTTGACAAGTTTACAGGAAAAGATATAAAGTGAAAAAACCGCGGAGGTTTCCATGGAGGTCATCACGGTTAAAAGCACGGCCAAGGCCCAGCTAATCGATATTACAGAGGAGGTGGCCCGCAAGGTGAAAGGGGTGGAAAGCGGGGTCTGTTTCCTTTACGTGCCCCATACCACCGCTGGGATCATTATTAACGAAGGGGCCGATCCAGCCGTGGCCCAAGACATACTGGACCTCTATCAACGTCTGGTCCCTTATGATTATCCCTATCGCCATCTGGAGGGAAATTCTCCCGCGCACGTAAAGGCCAGCTTCACCGGCCCTGGGCTTTCAGTTTTGATCGAAAACGGGCGTTTGATGCTAGGGACCTGGCAGAGGATCTTTTTGGCTGAATACGACGGGCCCCGTACCCGTAAAGTATATCTTAAAGTCTTGGAGGGTTAAATGAGTGTAAATAAAGTTATTTTGGTGGGACGTTTAGGGGCGGACCCTGAGATTCGCTACACCGCTGAGGGCCAGCCAGTGGCCACTTTTCGAATCGCCACCAATGAGACCTGGGTCAAAAACGGCGAACGCCAAGAGCATACCGAATGGCATCGGATCGTGGCCTTTGGGCGTCTGGCTGAAATATGCGGGGAATATCTTTCTAAAGGCCGTCAGGTCTACATCGAGGGTCGTCTCCGGACCCGATCCTTTGAAGATCGCGAAGGGACGCGGCGCTACGTCACGGAGGTCATCGCTAACGATATGCGTATGTTAGATGGTCGCCGCGAGAGCTTGGATTCCGGGGTCAGTTCTCCAGGCCCTCGGGAAGAGAGTCTCCCTGAACCTCCTCCCGACGAGGATCTCCCTTTTTAATGCCATTTAGAGGCCGAGGTGGAAGGGGGCTCGGAGAGGTCCTCCAGTTCGCCGGTTT
>JALWWR010000080.1 GCA_026993045.1 Thermodesulfatator sp. | reverse complement strand
CTCCCCGAAAGATGCCGTACTCGTTGATCTTAAGGCCCCTTTCCACCCCTAGCTCCCGAATGCGGATGTTGTGGGCCTTGGAGCCGGTAAAGTAAGCCAGGGCCGCTCCCCAACACACCGGATCCACCACCCTCAAGTCCACCTGGATGCCGGGTTTGATCCGGATACTGGTCTTGGTCTCGCCCTTAAGCAAGACCTCCTCCACCCGGGGATAGGCCACAAAGACCTCCATCACTTTGAGGGGGGCCTTGGAGGTGACCAAAATGTCGATATCTTTGACCGTCTCCCGGCGGCGCCGGATGCTTCCGGCCACCGCGATCCTTTCCACCGGGGCCTTCCGGCGCAGATAATCCAAGAGATCCTCGGCCAGAGGAAGCACCTCTCCTAGGGGCCTGCGCCCAATCTTGGTCTTAAGGAGCTTTAGGCCCCGCAAGATGTTTTCTTCCGTCTTATAGCCCATACCGGGAAGACGGGCGATCTGGTGCTCGAGACAGGCCTTCTCCAGCTCTTCAACGGTGGTTATCCCCAGGGTCTCATAGATGACCTTGGCCTTCTTGGGCCCCAACCCCGGGATCTCTAAGAATTGTAGAAGCTGGGTGGGAACCTCTTTTTTAAGTTCTTCATAAAGACCAAGGGTCCCGGTCTCAAGGATCTCCTTGATCTTGGACGCTAAATCGGCCCCAATCCCTGGGATCCGGGAGAGCTGGTTGCGCCGGGCCAGTTCTTCCACATCCATGGTTAAGGACTCGATGTTCTGAGCCGCCCGCTGGTAGGCCCGGATGCGATAGGGGTTGTCCCCCTTTATCTCTAAAAGGGCCGCTACTTTGCGAAAGATCTCGGCCACTTCTTGGTTTTTCATGCCTAGCTCTTCTGGAGAATGATCAAGCCGCTAACGGTTAAGAGTATACCTAAAAGCCGCTGCCAAGACAGCTCCTCTCGCAAAATTAAAAGGGCCAGCAAGGCCGTTACCAAAGGATAGGCCGCGGTAAGGGGCACCACTTTAGAAGCCGCCCCGCTTTTAAGGAGCGAGAAATAAGTGAACATTCCTAGGGCCCCGGCCAAGATGCCGCTGGCCCCCAAAACCAGCACATCTCTTCCGGTAAGCTCCGGAAGGTGGCGCACTTCTCCGGTAAAAAGGACGGTAAAGATCAAGGCCAGAGCCGCCACCCCGGTTCGCACTGCGAGGGCCAGAAGGGGCGAGATGGCCCGCAGGGCGATCTTCTCTAACAGAGGCGAAGAGCCCCAGAAAAGAAGGGTCAATATCCAGAGTAGAACAACCCGACCGTCCATGCTATTTCTTGCGGTCAAAGAAGATGTTTTTGCCTTTAATACTTAGCGGGATGCCGATCACTATCGGGGCTGACATCCATCCCAGACGCCGAGCCGCTACCCCAATGGTATACATGACCCGATTGTCCACGCAAAAGTCTTTGGCCAGGCTTACCGCCGAACCCACCGCGATCCCCAGGTCAATAAGCCGCAGGGCACAGAGAGGCCCTTCGTAATCCCCGGCCGCCTTTTCCACCTTGAGGATCTTCTCGCAATCCCAACCGCAGGCCTTACAGTCCACCCCTACCGGACGTTTAAAGTCTAGACCGATGAGCACCACCGCTTCGGCGGCCCGCACGTTATCCGCATCTCTTTTAAAGAAAGCGAAGGCCTGGCCCCGCTGAGCCACCGCTTCCATCTCTTGGGCCAGCCGTTCTTTCTCTTCAGGTTCAGTGATCAATCC
>JALWWR010000079.1 GCA_026993045.1 Thermodesulfatator sp. | reverse complement strand
CCATAGGCCCAAAGATAGACCAACCCCAGATGAAAACCGGAGACCGCCAGGAAATGGTAAAGCCCTCGGGCCCGCAAGTGCTCCTGGATCTCTTCGGGCATAGGGCCCTTTTCCCCCAAAATGAGGGCGCCAAAAAGCCCTTGGGCCGGAGGCGAAAGGGAGGCCAGAAAGTTTCCCAGGCGCCCCTGGATGCGGTTTCGGAAAGAAGGGTGCCCTGGAAGACAATGGAAACTCTTCGGGTCCTTCACCCAGGCGGAAAAGTCGAGGCCCTTGGCCTTGAGGATCCGAGCAGAATCCGGGACCAAGAAATTTTCATATCCTGGCCCTCTTAAGACCACCAGGGCCTCAAAATTTTGACCAGGGCTGCAGCTCGGGGGGAGCTCCGGAGTAAAAATTACTCCTCGTCCGGCCTGAGTTTCGACTTCCAGCCGGTATCCCTCAGGGCTGGGAAGGATCCTTTGGAGATGGCCCTTGAGAGAAAGGACCTTTCTAGGGGTGGAGGAAGGAGGTCGGAAGCTGTAATAAGCAGAGATAACCAAAAACAAAAGCAGGGCCGTTTTCTGGAGCGGACTTTTTAAGATCACCGAGGGCGAGGACCAAAAAGGGCCGTGCCAATCCGCACCAGGGTGGCCCCTTCTTCCACCGCCACTTCAAAGTCCTGACTCATGCCCATGGAAAGCTCGGTAAAGTCCGGAAGGGAAAACTCCTCCTGCAACCGATCTCGCCATTCCCGCAGGGCTCGGAAATAGGGACGCACCGCTTCTGGATCTTTCTTATAGGGAGGGATGGCCATAAGGCCGCGGGGTTTAAGGCCCGGGAGGGCCAAAAGGCGTCTCAAGAGGGCTGGAAGTTCTGAGGGCGGAACCCCTTTTTTAGTAGGCTCCTCCCCAATATTTACCTCAATGAAGACGGGAACTTCTTTTTGTAATTTTTGGGCCCCTTGGGAGAGCTTTTCGGCGATCTCCAGCCGATCTACGGTCTCGATAACCTGAAAGATCTCCAAGGCCTTTCGGGCCTTGTTTTTCTGGAGATAACCGATGAGGTGCCAGGAAAGGGGAAGGTCTGAGAGGGCCTCCTTTTTCTTTTGGGCTTCCTGCACGTAGTTTTCCCCCACGATCCGCAGCCCGGCCTCAAAGGCCTCCCGGATCTTGGAAGGCGGCTGGCCCTTGGCCGCCCCAAGGATCTGGATCTCCTCCGGCGAGCGACCCACCCGCAAGGCCGCCTCCGCTACCCGTTCCTTTATCCGGGCCCAGTTTTCACGGATGGACATCCAACAAGACCTCTCGTCCTACCAGGGTGTCAGCCTCAAACTCCTTTCTTTTAAAGGGAAAATCTTTGAGATAATGGGTGCCCCGGGACTCCTTTCTTCGGAGGGCGGAAGCTACGATCAGCCGTGCTACTTGGCAGAGGTTGCGCAGCTCCACAAACTCCGGGGTGAGGATGTACCGCCAGTAATGGTCCTCTATCTCTTGGGCGATAAAGTGCAGCCGTTTTTGGGCTAGATGCAAACGATCCAAACTCCGGACTAGCCCCACGTAATTCCACATAAGGCGCCGGAGGGCGTCCCAGTTGTGGGAAATCAAAACCTTTTCCTCCATGTCCACCGCTCCCCCGGGATCCCAAGGCGGGGCGGAAACCCAGGGCCAGTTCTTACATTCCGACCAGTTTTCCCGGATCTTCAGATAGGCCTGATGGGCAAACACCAGGGCCTCAAGCAGGGAATTGGAGGCCAGGCGGTTGGCCCCGTGAAGACCAGTGAAGGCGCATTCTCCCACGGCAAAAAGCCCGGGGATGGTGGTTTGGCCAAAAAGATCCGTCCAAACTCCCCCGCACATATAGTGCGCCGCCGGGACCACCGGGATAGGCTCCTGGGTGATATCTACCCCGTAGCGTAAACAAGTCTGATAAATATAAGGGAAACGGCTTTTGACAAAGTCTGGATCCTTATGGGAAATATCAAGATAAAGATGTTCCGCTCCCGTGCGTTTGAGTTCGGCGTCCATGGCCCGGGCCACCACATCCCGCGGGGCCAGCTCGCGCCTTTCAGGGTCGTAACGATGCATGAAGGGACGGCCGTCGGGATCCAAAAGCACCGCCCCTTCGCCCCTTAAAGCCTCGGAGATCAAAAAGTTTTTGGCCTTGGGATGATAAAGACAGGTGGGATGGAACTGGACGAATTCCAGGTTTGCGGCCTTAGCCCCGGCCCTCACCGCGAGTGCGATGCCGTCTCCAGTGGCGGTGTCAGGGTTGCTAGTATAAAGGTAGACCTTGCCGGCCCCTCCAGTGGCTAGAATTACCACCTTGGCCTGCCAGACCCCTATCTCCCCGGAAAACCAATCCATGACGTAGGCCCCGATAACCCGATCCCCGGAGCTGGCCCGTCCGATTTTTCCGAGGGTAATAAGGTCTACGGCCAAAAAGTTTTCGTAAAGGGTGATAGAGGGTCTTTCTCGGGTCCTTTCCAAAAGAACCCTCTCGATCTCCCGACCGGTGTGGTCCTCTACATGAAGGATACGGCGCCGGGAGTGGCCTCCTTCAAGTCCTAGGTCCAACTTTTGGGGATCTTGGGGATCCCGGGAAAACTCTACCCCCCAGGCCATCAGCTCTTTAATCCTCTCCGGGGCTGAACGCACCACCAGTTCCACCGTCTCTGAATGACAAAGGCCATCTCCGGCCCGGAGGGTGTCTGCGATATGAAGGTCAAAGCTGTCGTCCGGCCCCCAGACACAGGCGATTCCTCCTTGGGCTAAGGAAGTGGCTCCTTCGGGGGCCTTTTTCTTGGTGATGACCGCAACCGAGCCTAAAGGGGCCAGCTTTAAGGCCAGGGAGAGGCCCGCAATCCCAGAACCGATGATCAAAAAATCCGTCTGGTGATTCATACCTGGGGGAGCCGAGGTTCGCGTTCCAGGAAACGGCTCATAAGGGTCTGACCATCAGGGAGGCGAAGACCGCTTTCTTGGGCCGTGCGTTCCGAAAAGCCCTGGGTCCTTTTAACCTTCTGGTCCCGGGAATCAAAGATTACAAAGGGCACCGGCTTGGAAGAATGGGTGCGCAGGGGAATAGGGGTCAAGTGGTCGGTGACCGCCAGGACGCGATAGGCCTCAAAATGGGCCGGGGCCTCTTCCAAGATGGTCCGCACCACGTAACGGTCAAAGTCTTGAATGGCTTTAATCTTAAGGTCTACCGAGCCCTGATGAGAAGCCTCGTCCGGGGCTTCCACGTGAAGGAAGACAAAATCGTGTTTCTTGAGGGCCTCTAGGGCTGCCAAGGCCTTGCCCTCATAATTAGTATCCAAGTATCCCGTGGCCCCTTCCACTTCCACCACCTCTAAACCGGAAAGCACCCCCAAGCCCTTGATCAAATCTACCGCGGCTACTACCGCTCCGGTAAGGCCCCATTTTTCAACAAAAGGCTCCAGTTGAGGGGTGCGTCCCTGACCCCAAGGCCAAAGGGCGTTAGCTGGAGACTTGCCCTCTTCAGCCCTCTTCTGGTTGATGGGATGTTTTTCTAGAATCTTGATGGCCTTAACCAGAAAGTCCCGCAACAAAGGTTCTTCCCGATAGGCCAGCCAGGCGTGATAGACGTTTTTGCCCAAAAGGTCATGCGGGGGATAGGTCCTTAACCCTTCGGGCCCGCCTCGCCAAAGGAGAATATGCCGATAGCTTTTGCCACAAAAGAGTTCCAGCTTGTCGTTGGCCAGCTCTTGGTTGAGATCTTGGATCAAGATGCGGGCCTCCTCGGTGGAGATATGGCCGGCGCTATAGTCTTCCATAATTAGATGGGGACCTACTCTTTTCAGAGTGACCAAATTACATCTAAAAGCCACGTCTTCGGGCCGCATGGGAATTCCCAAGCTGGCGGCCTCAATGGGGCCTCGGCCGGTATACTTTTCTTCCGGCCGATACCCTAGAAGGCTCATGTTCGCCACGTCACTTCCTGGAGGAAGATTGGGGGGCACGGTCTGGACCAGACCTATCTCCCCGTGCTGGGCCAGAAAGTCAAGCCCAGGGATCGTGGCCACTTCCAAAGGGGTCTTTCCCGAAAGCTCTTTCAAAGGAAAGTCCCCCATCCCGTCTCCCACTAAGACCATATATTTCATGCCTCGCCTCCTATGTCCTCCGCTCCCTCCCTTTCTACCTTTAAGATCTCGATTTCAAAACGCAGATATTTCCCGGCCAAGGGATGGTTGAGATCCACCACCGCTAAGGAAGCATCCCGGCGACGGAGTTTAGCGGGATGCAGCACCCCCCATTCGTCTTGAACCAAAACCGTTTCCCCCACCCGGGCCTGCGGGGGAAGCTTTTCCGCTGGAATAAGCTTTAGTTTTTTGGGATCGTAACGACCGTGATGATCCTCCGGGGCCACCCAAACCGTTACCTTCTCGCCTTCTTCTTTGCCCACTAGGGCCTCTTCCACAGGTTTTAAAAACCGACCCTCTCCGATCACAATGGTTATAGGATTAGGGGAGGAATCTACCAGGGAGGCCTCGCTGTAGACCTGATAGCGGAGGGTGACCCGGTCGCCTTTTTCTATTCTCACCGCCAAAATAAAAACCCCCTCTTTCGAGGGGGAAGATAATCTTTACCTAGGATTTAAGCAAGGGTGAGATCTTTATTTAGGATCTTTTCCAGATCTCTTTCGCTTTAAAGGCCCCCGGCTAATGGGCTTCTTCAGAGGATCCTTCTCCTTGAAGTCTTTTCAACCCCATAACTCCAATATGGCAGGTAGCGCAACGGGTATTAGAAGCAAAAGCCGATTCTCCATCATGACAGGCCCCACAGTACTTACCTTCATAAAGGGCTTCCATGGTGAAGTCTTCATTTTCTTGGGTAGTACCGGCTTCCATCTCGAAAAGCTCTTCGTGACAGTCTTCACAGGAAAGACCGGCTTCTTCTACATGCAACTTATGGTCAAAGGATACCGCCTTTAGAGGTTGAGTAAAAACTATAAGTTCCGTAGGATACTCGGCCTCTTCCTCTTCGGCCGTCGAGGGGTTCTCTTGGCTGAGGGTAGGGAAATTATAGACCAATAACCCTGCCACAAGAAAAACTAGCAGGAATAGCAGTCCTTTTTTCATGATTGGCCTCCTTTGATCTAATTTATGGTGTAAAAGACGTTGGGTCTGGCTCCCATCTCGGGCCGCAGCACCCAAATAGCTCTATAAGGGTCGTGAACCAATTGGTACACCTGGCTTTCAGGATCTGCTAGATCTCCAAAAATTCGCACCCCCGCCGGGCAAGCTTTAGCACAGGCCGTTGGAAACCGACCTTTAGAAAGACGCGTCTCCCAGCAAAAATCACATTTGTCGATGGCTCTTTTTTCTTCGTTGAAATAGCGCATGTTATAAGGGCACGCAGCGGCACAGGTTTTGCAACCAATACATTTTTTGGTGTTCATGCGCACAATCCCCGTCTTTTGGTCTTTGAAGGTAGCTCTGGTGGGACACACTCGAACACAAGGGGGCTCATTACAGTGATTACACAGAATGGGCATAAATCGGCGTTCCCATTCGTTCTCCCCTTTCGGGATATGCTGTTCTAGGATGCGGGTCCGCCATCCATAATGGGGAACATGATTCGTTTTGCGACAGGCTTCCATACAGAGCTCGCAATCAATACACCGGTCGGTACGAAAGACCATGCTATAGTGGGGTTTATAGGGATAATGCCCCACATATTCCGGGACGGTGGCGTAAACTTCGTTAACCTTGGAGACCACCGAAAGGAGCCGGCCTCCAGCGTAAACCCCGGTAATAGCCAAGCCCATTTTTAAAAACTTCCGTCTTTCTTCCGAAGAAAGGTGCTCGATACCTTCGTTTTTCAAACTCTTGAGCCACCTGGCAAATTCTTTGTACATTTCACACCTCCTTAGTGGTGATGAATTTCTCGGTGTCCGTCAAAAGCCAACTCCCCCCAACTGAAAAGCGAGGCAAATAGGCCAAAAGAGCCCAAAACCACCAACCACTCCGAAAGGCTAGGGACATAACGATAAAATTCAGGCATCCCGAAGATATGCATTCCGTGGTAGTGGGGCAGAAGTTGAGGAACCACTACCAAGTCATAGCGCATCACAAAGATGGCCAAAAGAGCTAAACCGGAGACGTAAGCCATAGCGTTAATATCCCGGGCTTTCACCCCTACCACTACGATAAAAGGCAACAACTGGCCCAACCC
>JALWWR010000078.1 GCA_026993045.1 Thermodesulfatator sp. | reverse complement strand
CCTTTTCCTTACGGCCTCGGGGGCCAATGGCTCCGGGATCCCGCCCCCCATGTCCTGGATCGATCACCACCACCTGGATCTCATCCCGGATTTCGTCATGGGGCTTTCCCTGGTATCGGAACCACAAAGCAATCCGATCCTTGGATTTCCGGGAATGTGCGAGTGAGGTCTCTGAACCATGAAAGACCCGAACCCATCCTCCTCTCCGGCTGTGAGACACCTCCAGGCGATCCACCACCCGTCCGTCCCCTTTCCGGTACCTGGGCCCCGGGTAAAATCCCCCAGGGATCCATATTTCTGTCCCACCAGAGAAGGAGCGGATCTCCGGCTTTAAGGGTTTCCAAAAGGTGATCTGAACAAAGAACGAATCCCCCTCCCCCTTGGTCCAGATTCCCTTGATGGTGGGCCGTTCCGGCAGAACGAAAAAGCTTTTCCCCTCATGGTCCCAATAAACACGCTTTTTGAGCAGATGAGTGAGGATCAAGTCCGCCCCTGAAGCGGCCAGAAGGAGTTCTCCCTTCTTAGTTTTGCGAATCTCCGTGAGAAAAGACCTCCCATTAACCCGAACCATCTTTAGACCAGAGGCACGCGGAATCTCCGCACTTCCATAAGGGCCGCTTAAAAAAAGCCGTTCTCCCGACCCTCTTATGGAAAACTGATAGCGCAGAGAAAGGTCTTCTGGCCGAACAAAATCCCGCCCATCAATGACTTTGTGTGGGAATCCAGAAAGAAGTGCGAGAAAGAGAGCAAGGGCAGGGCTCATCCTCTTCGCTCCCGTTTCATAGCCCGTCGGATCTCTTCCTCGATCAACCGGCGCTTTATGGTCTCACGCTTTTCGTACTTTCGCTTTCCACGGACCAGCGCAAGTTCCACCTTGACCAGGTGATTTTTCAGGTACAGCTTTAAGGGGATCAAGGTAAGCCCTCTTTGCTGGACCTTTCCGATCAGCCGCTTGATTTCCTGCTTGTGCAGAAGGAGTTTTCGGGGCCGGCGAGGATCTTCCTGAAAGGGCGCACCGGTCTTCTCGTAAGGCGCAATGTAAAGGTCGTAAAGAAAAACCTCCTCGTCCTCGATGTCAGCATAGGCTTCCTGGAGAGAGACCTTTCCCTGACGAACGGACTTAACCTCACTCCCCTTTAACGCGATGCCGGCTTCAAAGGACTCCAGGATTTCATAGTCCCTGCGGGCCTTCCTGTTCTCGGCGATCACCTTTACCGGCATGGTTTACTCTAAGGAGCCAGCCCCCGTGAAATCCCCACTCGATGCACATCCCCAAGGTCTCCGAAAGGAGTGTAGGTGTAATCCACTTCAATGCCTCGAACTCGAAAGCTAAGGGCCGCGGAAAGCCCCGCCAAAATGTCCCGACCGCCGCCGGTCACCAAGCCCCTCCGACGGGTGTCAAAAGCCATGCCCAAGCCGAACAGGGGACTCGGCATGAACAAGAACCCGGCAGAAAAAGCCAGGGGGGCATGGGGAGACCAGGAAACACCAGCCGCTCCAATAAACTTCTCCCTCCAGGAAACCGAAGCCCCCGCGAGAAATTCCATAGGCAGGGAAAATCGATCCGTCCCCATGGGCCGAACTTCCCAACCGATGTTTCGGAGCACAAGTCCCACATTGTACAAGCCCTTTTTCCATCCGAATCCCAGATCCGCCGCCACAGCAAAAGCAGCGTGGTCATCTACCCCCATGAAAGCAAGTTTCCCACCAACGCCTAGGGTGAGATCCCCAAACTGCCTAACGGACCGCATTCCTTGAAGGGCCAGAAAACGGGCGGAAAAAGTTCCGAGTTCTGTGCCTGATTCATCTGTTTTAGGGATTTCTCCGCTGTGAAGGAATTGGGCGGATAGAGTGTACGACCCTCCCCCAGCCCAAAGGATGGAGCCGCCTCGAATTCCGGACACGTGTGAAACCACGGAAGCCTGAAGTCCTTGTCCCCCTGAGAAAGCCGGGTTCAGATCCTGGAGAAAACGGCTCCCGGCAATCCCCACCCATCCGTCTCCAAAATGGGCGGACAGGGGTGTGTAACGGAGTCGAAGAAAGTCATACCCAGCCGTCCCTTGCGCCCAAATCAGGGGCGCTACACCAAGCAACAAGGTCCATCGTCTCATGGCTTTACTCCTGCAAATACCTTAGGTTTCTCAGAACGCACAATTTCCTCAACTACATCGCGGATTGTGGTGGTAGCCAATACTTCCAGAAGCTTATCTTGAACTTTCCTTAACACGATTCTCGCCACACAAGTCTCGAAGAATTCTTCACATTCCTCCCCCTGCTGCAGCGGGATAGGCTCCAGACACTGGGCAAGAGCGATAGGACCTTCTAACGCCGTAATGACCTGCGCAAGAGTGATCTTCCCCGGAGGGCGATTTAAGAGGTAGCCTCCACCTGGCCCACGCTTGCTTCGCACCAACCCGGCACGCCGAAGCTGCAAGAGAATCTGGTTCAAAAACGGCTCTGGAATCCACTGCCTTTGCGCAATCTCCGTAGCAGAAAGAGCTTTTCCCTCTGACTGGGCCAACTCAACCACCGCACGGATTCCGTACAGAGCCCTCTGTGAGAGCTTGATCATCAAAACCTATGTTAGCCAGGCCTCTTCAGGGTGTCAACTCAATCCAGTTTTACAGGCATCAGGAGATAGAGCAGTTCCTCGCCCTCCACCTGTTCCCCTGGAAGAATCAGCACCGCGCTGGTCGGGCCATGAATGTGAAACTCGATTTCCGGGGTCTCGATGTGTTTCACGATATCTTCCAGAAAAGACGCGTTGAATCCGATTTCCATGGGCTCCCCCACATACTCGCTGGAAATCTCTTCACTTCCCTCCCCAATCTCAGCGGAGGAAGCACTCATCCGAAGCCCAGACTCTTGGATCTCCCAACGCAGAATGTAGCTGGGGGGTTGAGTGAAGATCTTGATCCGGCGCAGGGCTGCCAACAGCTCTTCTTGAGATACCTTCAGCACGTTCCCACCTCTTGGAGGGATGACATTCTCGTAAGGGGCATACGGACCGTCAATCAGGCGAGCCAGAATGTAACTCTCATCATAAAAGAACCCCAAAATTTCTCCGTGATGCCGTACCTCAACTTCCCGGTCTCCGATCTGTTTCAGGATATCAAAGACCGATCGAGGGACAATGCCAGTAAAGGGCACGCTCTCGCCTCGCGCAAGCTTAATCAATCCGAGCTTGTGGGAATCACTGGCAACGAATCGAACTTCACCGTCTCGGTTTTCCCACAGAACCCCGTTTAGGAAAGCACGGGGATCATCTTTTGCCGCGCAGAAAGCGATTTTCTCCACTGCATCGAGTAGCTCTTTCAGATCAATCTTAAACCCGTTTTCGGAGCTGATCTCCGGTGTTCGCGGAAAATCTTCGACGGGCAGGCTGAGAAACCGATAAACCCCTCGCTCCGTTTTTAGCTGGGTGGTTTGCCCATCGCTTTCAACCGTGACATCCATACTGGGAAGAGTGTTTAGAACGGAAAGGAGTGCCTTTCCTGGAGCCGTGAATTGCCCGGTTTCTTCTGTAATTGGGAAGACGGGGACGGTTTCCTGGATCGTGATGTCTAGGTTGGTTGCCGTAAGGGAAAGCTTTTCCTTTTCTGCCGTGAAAAGCACGTTTTGGAGGATCGGCTGTGTGCTCCTTCCCGGCAGTACACGGGAAAGATTGTTCAAAGCTCTGGCAAGAGTTTCAGCATGAATGCGTACGCCGATTGCCATGGTTTTTCCTCCTTTTGTTTCTATCCGAGTAACAACAACATTCTCCCGATGTCGAAAACCCTGGGAAAGAGAGCGGAAAACCCTCTAAGATCGGGGAGTATAGCATGTCGAAAACTGTGTCGATTGGGTGTCGATAAGGATGTCGAAAACCTCGCCCCAGGGGTTTTCGACACAGTTTTCGACACCTTTTCGACATCAGAAGGCAGCGTTATCGACATGGTTTTCGACAGAGTTTTCGACATCGGTCTAATCCTCCAGTTTCTTCCGGGCCTCAATGTACTGGCCTCGAAAGGTGAGATCGCGTGAGAGCTCCCGATACCCTTCCTCCAGACCGTGGAGGATTGTGGAATGGGACCTGCGGCGGAAAAGAGAAGCCATGGCCTTGACCGGCAAGCCGAGGAATTCTCGCGTAAGGAGCATGGCGGCCCGTCGTGCTTGGGCGATGGGTTTTTTTCTGGAAGGGCTCAGGATCTCTTCAGGGGTTACACCGAAGACCTCTGCCACGGCCTGAAGGATCTGCTCGAAGGTCAATGTAGGCTGCTGGAAAAGGACATCCTTTAAGATTTCCCGCGCGGTAGGAAGATCGACAGGGCGTTCTCGCAGTGCCATGTAAGCAGAGATTCGGTTCAGACATCCTTCAAGCTCCCGGATGTTTCCTCGAACCCGGTCTGCGATCAGGCGGGCCACCGGTTCAGGCAGGGCGACCCCCATTTCCGCCGCTTTCGCGCGGAGAATTGCAAGCCGAGTCTCGCGGTCAGGTGGGCGAATCTCCAGAACGAGCCCTCCCTGGACCCTAGAGCGCATGGCCGGGTCCAAACTGGGAATTTCGGTGGGGGGATATGCTGAAGCCAGAGCAATTCCCCGTCCTGTCTCGAGCAGATAGTTGAGGAGGAGGGAGAACTCCCGTTTGAAAATGGCTTTGTCCGCCAAAAGATGGAGGTCGTCCACAAGAAGAACATCCAGCTCTCGGACCCGTTGTTTGAAGAGATGCAAGCGGTTCTGTTGAGCTGCCTGGATCAATCCGGTCATAAAAGCTTCTGCTGTGAGATAGTGAACCCGAAGGTTAGGATGGTTTGCTTTGAGGTAGACACCAATAGCTTGGAGAAGGTGGGTCTTCCCTAGGCCGCTTTTGGCGTGGATGAAGAGGGGATTGAAGTATTTGCCTTTTTCTTGGGAGAACCGACGCGCTGCGGCATAGGCGAATTCATTATGGGGGCCGACCAGGAAATTCTCAAAAGAATAGCGGGGGTTCAGTCCGGCTTTGCGGAAGCTTTCTGTGGAGAGAGGGACATGACCTTCTGAAGCGGTGTCCATTGGGCGGAAGTGGACCTGAAGCGTTGGAAAGCCCAGGTTCTTTGTGACTTCCCGAATAAGCGCTGTGTAGTGAGTTGAGATCCACTCTGCGTGAAAGTCGTCCGGGACACCCACCACCAAGCCCTCCGCGTTCAGATCCCACCCCCGAGTCCTTTGGAACCAGGTCTCATAGGCCGAGCGGGGGATCTGGTTTTTAAGATGCTCCAGTATTTTCCCCCACAAAGCCTCGGCCTGTCCGGGATGATTTTCAGAAAGAGGAAACCGCTGAATCTTTTGCTGCATCGCACAGTACTCCCCTTGTATGAAGCCATAAAGCCCTTGGGAGAAAAGGACCCTGGTTCCTGTCAACAAAAGCATGAGGGTTCCGGGACCCCGAATCTAAGGGGAGGGGAAACGAGGTGTCAACCTTCTCGCTTCTTCCCGTCTCTCAAGGGAAGGAGCGGGAGGAGGGGAGTGGGTTGACCGTCGGAGGGAAGGGGGTGTAATTAAAAACCCATGGAGTTGGGCCGTGTTCTCATCACCTTAGGGGTCCTCCTCATCGTAATTGGTCTGGTGGTTCTCCTTCTGGAAAGGGGAATTTTGGGGCATATTCCTGGGGACATCGTCATTAAGGGGAAACACTGGAAGATTTTTCTGCCTCTGGGGACTTCGCTTCTTCTTTCCCTGCTTCTCACCCTACTTCTAAACCTGTTCCTCCGAAAGTGAACCTTTGGGATCGGTACCTCTTTCGCGAGCATCTCGGGCCATTTGGAGGAAGCCTCGCGGTCCTCACTTTCGTTCTTCTCCTCGACCGGCTTTTTGATCTCTTGAATCTGCTGATCACCAAAGGGCTTCCTGCGGCCACGGTGGGAGCGGTGTTTCTTTACTCTCTCCCTTTTATCCTGGCTCTCACCGTTCCGATGTCCGTGCTGGTTGCTTCTCTCGTCGCTTATGGGCGCCTGGTCGGAGATCATGAGCTTCTGGCCTTGCGGGCCTTGGGAGGAAGTATTCTGCAGACTCTCCGGGGCCCTTTTCTCTTTGCGCTCTTGGTTTTCTTGGGAATGGGAGTGTTTAACAACACGGTGCTTCCTGAGGCCAATTTCCGGCTGAAGAACCTGATGATAGACATTTACCAGAAACGGCCTGTAAGCCAGATTCGGGCGGGGGTGGTTAATCG
>JALWWR010000077.1 GCA_026993045.1 Thermodesulfatator sp. | reverse complement strand
TTCTTAGTATTTTCGCCTAACATAAAAGGTGTGCAAAAAACGGGGGGCACTTCAGTCTATGCCGACGTAAAGAGTCTCGGCCATCCCTATCCTCCTTTTTTGAGATTTCTGGAGGATGTGGAGTGCTCCCGTAATTCGGCCCGGCCTAACCTCCTGAATGGAGCGCTCAAGGCGCCGATTGTAATCAAGGCTCTGGGCCGAGACGGGAGAGGCCAATCTCCTCTTCGGGATCTTGCCCCAGGAAACATGAAGGCCTTCACCTCCACATCCTGGCCCAGAACTTTTTATTCCCTATTTTTGAATTCCAGACAACCATCTCAACAACCATTATAGGAGGAAATATGGCTTTTCCCCCAAGCCACGGAGAGAGAGTTAACCTCTCACCTCAGCAAATTGAACCGGCCTCCGATTCGTCTGGGCAAGGGCCTTTATGGAGAGCTTAAGCGTCGAGGGTTGTTGGCCTGGGAGGTGCCTACCAAGGTGGTCAAGATCGGCGGAAGGAGTCACCGAGTGCTGGGCCTTAAAAGAAAAGCTCTAGAGGGAGAGGAAGATGTCCCATTTTGAGGTAGCAAGCCTTTTTGATCTTGCGGAGGGCCTTCCCCTGAAGCCTCTGGCAAACGGAGAGACCGGGGGCGCAAAGGAGACCTCCACGGTGCCCGCTGAGAGATCCGAAGCCGAGCGGGAAAACCCCTCTTTGCCCTTTCCCCTGGCTCAGAAGGTGAAACCTCATCGAGAGGGAGACGATGAGGCCCTGGAGCTTGCGGCAAGGCTCAGGCGACTGCTTGAACCGAACGTCCTGGCGAGGCTTAAGGCCATGGCTCCTATAGAAGTAAGGAGATGGGAGCGAGTCTTAGATCCTGAGAAGTGTATAAGGCGGACCCTAGAGGAGCTTGAGACCGGGCGGTCCTGGATGCTTGAGGCGGCCAAGGAGCGGACAAGGCGGTTTCTTGAGGCCGTGGAGCCTTTACTTAAAGAAAAAGCCCCGTGGAGGTGCGGGGCCAGCGTCGGAGGACAGAATGGGAAAGCGAGCGGCGGTAGATCCTATTTTACTCCGTGAAGTTAAGCATCTTCAAGAGGTAAGCGAAGGTTTGCCACCGGAGGCCAGGCGGCGGGTGATGGCCCTGGGGCTTGAGGGCGGTGGCCCTGGATCTTGCCGCCAGGCACGGGGCCCCCGGATCGGACCCCTGGAGCTTTTGGGCAAGGTGCTACCACGGAGTTACGGACACCCTGGCTGATGCCTGGGATCTGGCCTATGCCTCGGCACATTAGTGGACGGGTCCTTCTCAAGGCCTTGGGCGAAGGGTCCAGCCCCTGCGGCGAGCGAGGCGTTTTGAACTCGGCAAAAGCCGTGTCTGTCGCAAGAAAAGATCCGAAAGGACACCTAAAACTCTTAAAAACAAAAGATTTGAGGCCCAAAAGACTTTTTGAGATTGCGACACAAGGAGGTTTCCTATGTCCGAATATTTGGAGCTTTTCTTAAGTCTCGACGCCCTAGAGGAGCTTTTTGGCCGATCTCGAAGGACCATTCAGAGGTGGGCATCGGCTTGCGAGGTTCGGAGGCGAGAGGAGAACGGCCGAGTCCGCTATTTTTTACCGGACCTCTTGCGGTATTACTTGGAAGAGATTCACCAACCGATGCCGGAGGAGCTTGAGAAGATTCGAACCGAGCGAGAAAGAATCAAGCTAGAGAAAGAACGCCTTGAGCTTGAAGCCGCTAAAGGTAAGTTGGCTGATCGTGACCAAATGGAGATTGAGTGGGCGCAAAGAGCCGCCGAATTCCGGCAGGGGCTTATCTCTTTGGAATTTAAGCTGGCCAGGCAACTAGCGGGTCGGAAGCTTACCCTGCCCCAGGTAAGAGAGATCTTGAGGAGGGAAGTTTTTGAGATCTTGCGGTCCTACGTCCGGGAAGGGGCCTATACGCCTAGGATAGATGAGAGGTGGACTCTTGAGGAGTTTGAGGTGGCCTACTTCAAGTTTTTGGAGGCCCTCTCTAAGACAGATTGTCCTTTAAGCAAGGTCAGAGTGAAACTTGAGTGTCCTTCCCGGAGCCGTAAGGGGCAGAGGAAGAGGGCCGGGAAGGGTGTAAAATAAGGGCATGGGCCAGGATCTTATCCTTTCGGGTTGGAAGGAGATAGCCGGGGCTCTTAGGGTTTCGGAGAGGACTCTCAAGAATAACTGGGAGAGGTGGCGTCTTCCGATCAAGCTCCTCCCCACCAAGCGGGGCTACCGGAAGCCTGTCATGAGGCTTTCAGACTTTGAGGAGTGGCTCAGGACCCCTTGACGGGGCCTCCTCGGTCCGGGAAAATGGAAAACATGAGGACGTTAACTGCGGAAGAGCTTACCCAACTCAGGACTCACCTTAAAGTCTCCCTTGCGGCCAAAAGCGAAGAGGCCGAAAGAAATGAGTGGTCCCGGATACTTCGGGAAGTAGAAGCCACCGAGGAAGAGCTTTCCACCCCTGAATGGCAAGAGGCTCTGAAATACTTAGCCGGACATTAAAGGACTGCCTTTCCCCAAAGACTCTTGTCCTTCTTAACCTTAAGTCAATCGAGAAAGAAGGTGGATCTTTTGGCCTCTTAAAGCCTGAGTTTTTGGAGGGCCTGGCCGAGCTTGTGGAACAAACCGCCCATTACATGGCCCAAGAGGGAAGGGAGCTTGATTTTATTGAGAGGCTTGCGTTAGCGGTTTACCTCTTGATTAAAGGGCATCCCTTTCAAGATGGAAACAAGAGGACGGCTTTAAGGATGCTGGTCAATTGTCTCCGCTTGGCGGGCCTGAGATATACCGGGAGACCCATTGACCTGGCTTATCGAATTGAGACCATTGCCAAAAGTGATCCCAAAGAAAAAGAGAAAGTCTTTTTAGAGCTTGCGAGTTTCCTAAAGAGACACCTTCAAAAGCGGACACCTTAGCCTTCCTCCCCCTGGCTCTCCTCCGGGACCGGATGGCCATACTTGCGGAGGAGATCCCGCATGGCCTCCTCGAGGAGGTCGTTTAAGCGGCGGTTCTCCTCCACGGCCAAGTGCTTAAGTGCCTTTAGGAGGTCTTGGTCGAGAGGAGTAGCAAACATTTTTCGGTTTTTCTTTTTCATAATCGCCCTCCCTTTAAGGCTTATACCCTCTCTTTTACTTTTCGGCAAGTAAACTTGTCTCTTGACAAAACTAGTTTACTAGTTAATACTAGTGAGCAAGTAAACAAATTAATGGTATGAAGGCGATCTTAAGGCAAGGATATTCGAGGGGAGCTTGGCTCCCTGGGAAAGCAAGGTGGGGAGTTAATCATGGCGGTGAGACACACCTGGCGAACTAAAGATGGCCTTAAAACTGGAGAACTTACCCAGGCTAAAGCCATTCGGCTTAAATGCCTGGATTGCTCAGGTTGGAACTGGAAAGAAGTAGAGCTTTGCCCGGTCAAAAATTGTCCTCTTTGGCCTTTCCGGTTCGGTAAACCTAGCAAGGCTAAAGGAGCTGCCTAACATGGGCGTTTTTACTGAAAAAGGCATGGCTAGCTATGAAAATTTTTTCGGATCTCTCCAAACAGGTGTCAAGCTACCTGTCCGGGAAGATCGGCTCTTAGAAGGCCAGCTAGACCCCCATTTTTTGGCAAAGAGGCCCTTTTCCGTGAAGGGTAAACCAAACCGAGGAGGTGTGAGATGAGAAAGATTAGCAATGAGAGGGAGAAGAAAGGTCTGGCGGATTTACTTCTCCTGGGACTAGAGGATGCTCTCCGGGACTTTGACGCCTCGGTCAAAGCCTTCTTGGATACGGGAAATCTAGACCAGGCGGAAAAGGCCTTGGCCGTTTCCGAGGAGATCCGTAGGGGTATAACTGCCATCGAAGTGCTGGCGGGCCTCAAGCCCGGTGAGGTCGAGGCGACCCCTCACGGGGGCCTTATCGTGAAAGTTTACAAGGGTGAAATAGCCCCACAACAAAAATCCGAAAAGGAGGAGGTGTAACCATGACGTATCGAGCCATGCCTAAGTATTACAGCGAGACTGAGGCCAATCTCAAGGATGCCCTTCTCCCGTCCTTTGGGGCGGGAGAGGCTATCGGGAGGCTCATGGTGGCGGCGGCAAGAGGTCAACGGGCTGCCCGTGAACTCATGGCCCTGCGGGAGAAGTGGACCGAAGAGCTTGGCGAGGCCCCGGACCACCAGGCCGTAAACGCCCTCGACTACAAGGGTATCTCCGAGCTTGCCAAAAGCCCCATACTCTCGGACTGGGACCTTGAGGCCCTAGGCCTGCTCCTCCAAAGGATCTCCGAACTTCAAGCAGGAAACGGTCTCATCTGGGAATTTGACCGCATACAGACCGGGGAGTGGCTTGAGAGACTGGCCCGCAAGATAAACCTCATCACTGAGGGAAACCTTGAGCCGGAGAGGATCAAAGAGCTTCTTGAGGACCTGGCCTCTGAGGTGGAGCGTATCGGAGATATCCTCACCCAGACCGTGCCCTGGGAGAAGCCAGAAAGAGAAGAAGCCTGGAAGGTAAAGAAGGAAGCCGAGGAAAAGGTTAACGACCTTGCTAATGAGGTCCTAAAGCAGGAGGAAGGGGAAGAAGGGGCCTCCCCGGAGGAGCGGTCCGAGGAGGCCCAGGGCTAAAGTCACCAGGGGCCGGGGAGTGACTTTGCCTCCCCTGGCCCCAAAGGAGGTGCAATCATGAGAAAACTTACCGGACCTTTCGGCTTAAAGAAAGACCTATTGCTCTTCTCCCTTTCCGTTCTGGGGAGCCTGGCCGGGAAAGTCCTTGGCCTGGCCCTTATTTCAATCTTTTGAAGGAGGTAATCACCATGGGTAAGACCAAAACCAAAGGCGTAAGTGAAGCGGCTATCGAGGAGGCCCATTATATCCTCTCGGACGCCTACCAGGAGCTTGAGCCCATCCCGGAGGCCTGCCAGGGGATAGCCCAGGCCCTGGACATGGCCCGACACTATGAGGCCGTGCATCGGGAAAGTTGCCAGACCTGCCGGGAAGGTCAAACCTGCCCAAGCCTCCTCACCGTGAAGGAGATCTCCTCCCGCTTGACCCTGGCTCTAGAGATCATCTCTCGCTATGCGGAACTTCAATTGGAGTATGTCCGGGACGCCGTGGGTGTGATGGGTCAAGAGCTTTGGGGCGCAGACGAACGGGAAGACCGGAAAAGCCAAAAGAAGCCTAAGCTTGAGATAGTGAAGCCCGAGGAAAAGGAGAAGTAAGATTAAGAGGCCTAAAAGGAGGCGACCTATGGAGCTTTTACATGAGGCTCAGCCTTGCCCTTTCGGCCTTGAACCCCCGGACTGTCCCCATGGGGCTTATGTTTACGACCTGAACCGGGCTAGCGGCTGGGAATACCGGTGCCGGAGGTTAGGCGACCAAAAACACTCATCAACGAATCTGAGGCCTTCTCGATAAGGTATTGACCCAGGGAAAGAAGAAAGGCTATCTTAGAAGCATGGGCATGGCGCTTCCTTATGACGTGGTGAGGGTGATTGAGGAGGCGATCCCGGATCGTGACCGGGCCGAGAAGGTGATCCGGGCGCTTGAGGAGGGCCTGGGGGCGGTCCGAGAGGAGGCCCGGGCGCAAAAGGAAGTAGTCAAGGCCGAGATCAAGGAGGAGCTTACCAAGGAGTTAGTGACCAAGGCTGATCTAGCCGAGTTAAAAAATGAACTCCACCTTGAAATCGCCTCCATAAGAGAGGATATGGCTCATCTGAGAGGAGAAATTGAGGTTATCCGTGTCTGGCTCAAGGTTCTTGCCGGGATCATGTTAGCGGGCTTTACGCTTTTCAATCCCGGCTTTCACCAGGTCCTCAAGGCCTTTCTTGCCTACATAGGGGCCTAACAAGGCCCCGGTCTTACCCGTCCTCATCGTGAGCGTGTTTTCTTTTCTCCCTGGCGGTTTCCGTATGCGTGGGGCCGTAGCTCAATCAGGTGAGAGCGGCCGCCTTATAAGCGGTTGATCCGGGTTCGATCCCCGGCGGCCCCACCAGGGCAGGAAAAGTCAAAAGTCAAATGCTTTTTCGGGCCATAAATAGCGTCCCGGTGCAGGGGAAGGACCCGGCGTTTTACCTTATCGGGAAGGGCCCATTTGCTCCAGGAGAGAAAAGCTTATCCCCTTGAAAGCCTTGGTAATCAAGGAAGGTAACACTTTGGCCCGAAGTGTAACTAAGCGTAACCCGAAGTGTAACCGCTGAAACCTAATAATATCAATATATTTTTTTTAAGGTTACAGA
>JALWWR010000076.1:4725-6214 GCA_026993045.1 Thermodesulfatator sp. | reverse complement strand
CACCACCACCATCACCGGACTGCCCAGGATCACACCCGCCAATCCCGACAACCGCATGCATGTCCGCCGCCGGCTCTACGATCTGCATGGGAAAAAGGTGGACGGCCAGCGGCTGAAACCGGGCGAGCTGCTGGTGGCGGTGATCGAAGGCCGGGCGGAGGGCGGCGACTCCCACCCCGCGCTGGTGGTGGACCTCGTTCCGGCCGGGCTGGAGATCGAAAATCCCGCCCAGTGGCCCGACCCAGGAAAGATCCGGGTGGTAAAAGAACCTTACATTAGGGCCGAAATCTATACTCCCAAGGAATACATCGGCCCTATTTTAAGGCTATGTGAAGAAAAGAGGGGGCTTCAGCAGGAAATCCGATACTTGAGTCCAGAACGGGTCCTCATTATTTATGAATTACCTTTTGCCGAAGTAGTGCTGGATTTCTTTGATCGGCTCAAGTCGGTGTCCAGGGGCTACGCCTCTATGGATTATCAGATGATAGGCTACCGGCCAGGTGAGCTGGTCAAAATGGATATCTTAATAAACAAACAACCCGTAGACGCCCTTTCGGTAATTGTCCACCGCGAAAAGGCCTACTATCGAGGACGAGACTTGGTCTCTAAACTCAAAGAGGTGATCCCAAGACAGTTGTTTGAGGTGGTTATCCAAGCTGCCATCGGGGCTAAAATAATCGCCCGGGAACGAATTCCTCCTTTACGGAAGGACGTGCTGGCCAAGTGTTACGGAGGAGACGTGACCCGGAAAAAGAAGTTGCTAGAAAAACAAAAAGAGGGTAAGAAACGCATGAAGGCCTTGGGTCAGATTGAGATCCCCCAAGAAGCCTTCCTGGCCGTGCTCAAGATTTAAACTATGTCCAAAAAGAAAGACCTTTGGGAAAAAGTATGGGACTGGGCCAAGAGCATCATCTTGGCCCTTATCTTGGCCTTATTTATCCGCACCTTTTTTGTCCAGGCCTATAAAATCCCCTCGGGGTCCATGATCCCTACGCTATTAATTGGGGATCATATTCTGGTGAATAAGATGGTCTACGGTATAAGGAACCCCTTCACCCGGGAAGTTTGGTTCAACGGAAGACTTCCCAAACGGCAAGAGATCGTGGTCTTCATCTATCCTCAAAATCGGAAACTGGATTTCATCAAAAGGGTCATCGGGCTTCCAGGAGACGTGGTTGAGATCCGAAACAAACAGGTCTATGTAAATGGCAAACCCCTCCGGGAGCCTTATGTGAGGCATTCAGACCCCAAGATCTTGCCTCGGGAGCTTAGCCCCCGAGACAATTTTGGCCCGGTAAAGGTCCCGCCCGGCTATATCTTTGTGATGGGTGACAACCGGGACGAAAGTTACGATAGCCGCTTTTGGGGATTTGTGCCCTTAAAAGACGTAAAGGGCAAGGCCTTTATCATTTATTTTTCTTGGGATTCCCGGCATTTCCGACCCCGCCTGACCCGGATCGGAAAACTCATTCATTAAGGAATGGGGCTC
>JALWWR010000076.1:0-4715 GCA_026993045.1 Thermodesulfatator sp. | reverse complement strand
CGGTGATCTTTCCCGGAAGATAAATTTTTTTAAGGGCCCCATTGGCCAAAAATAGATGTAACCCCTCCCCTTCTTGGTCCCGACCGAGGGCCATAAGGTAACGGCCGTTGGGAGCAAAACAGGGGGCCTCAAAGGATCCTTCGTTGTTCACCGGGATAGGATCTCCCCCTTCAGGGGAAATAGAATACAAGACGAAGCGACCTTTTTCACTGGCAGCGTAGAGCAAGCGATCCCCTTTAGGAGACCAAGAAGGGGAAACATTATAAGAGCCTTTAAAAGTCAGACGCCGGACGCCCCCGGTAAAAAAATCGTAAAGATAGATCTGGGGGGATCCGGTACGGTTAGACACGAAGGCCAAGTATCGCCCATCAGGCGAAAAACTCCCCCCGGTATTGACTCCGGCCCCCCGGGTCAAACGTTTTAGGATTCGGCCCTGAAGGTCAATCAGATAAAGGTCAGGATTCCCGTCTTTGCTAAGGGTGACCACCAAGCGTCGTTCATCGGGATGCCACACTGGAGAGGCGTTGAGCCCAGGGAAAGAAGTCACGGTCCAGATCTTTCCTGTAGCAAATTCCAAGACTTTAATGGCAGGACGTCCCTTTTTATAGGCCACAAAGGCCAGATAACGGCCAGAGGGAGAAAGCCTGGGAGAAAGAAGGATGGGAGCCTGGTAAAGAAGGCGGGGAGCTGCTAAGTCAAAGTCGGAAAGATAAAGCTCGTCCCCCTTGGCAGTCCTCTTGATCCAGGCCAAACGGGTATACGCCAGGCCTGGAAATTGGGCCAGCTTTTCCACGGCCTGGTCTATGAAACGGTGCACTATATAACGATCCGCGGAACGGGGCCCCTGAAAGAGTTTATATAAAAGCACCCGTTTTTGGATCCGATCTTCCAATTTAAAGGCCACCTTGAGTCGGGGGAAGGTCTCTAAGACTTGTCCGGAAATCAGATATTCTTGAAAGGGAGAGGCCTCTAAAGGGGCCTCCCGGAGGACTTTAAAGATCAAATGCCTTTCTAGATCCTCAATCAAAAGTTTCCTTAAGTAAGAGGCGTAGGTAGGAGGGCCTTCTAAAGGGGGAACTCTCACCGGAATTAGAGAAAAGGTGGGCTGGTCCACCCAGATGGTAAGATCCTCGGCCCTAGAGCCTAAGGGCCCCAACAAAAGCACCAACCCGATCCAAAGGAGTCCTCTTTTGACGAAAGAAGGGAAGGTGTTTATCATAGATTAGAAAAATATAAAAAGAAGGTGGGTAAGTCAAATGATCATCATTTTGAAACCGGAAATAGATCCGGCTGGATCAGAGGTCCAACAAATTTTGAATTCCCTGCATTATTATCAAGGGATCCAGACCCGCATCTCCGGGGTCACGGGAAAGGAAAGAAAGGTCTTAGAAATCTATGTTATCGGAGACACCTCTCGCATACCGGACGAAGAGATCGAGCGTCTGCCGGGAGTGGAACGGGTAGTGAGGGTCTCCAAGAAGTATCGCTTGATCGGACGGCATCGGGACGACCTAGAAGGGCTGCGTTTCGAGTATAACGGCCTGGTCTTTGATCAGGACTCCTTCCATATCTTCGCCGGCCTTTGCGCTGTGGATCGTCCTGAAAATGTAGAGGCCATGTTTAAGGCCTTGGCACAGTATGGAATCTCTACCTCCCGCATGGGGGCCTATAAACCCCGCACCAATCCTTATTCTTTCCAAGGTCATGGTCGTAAGTGTTTACCCTGGCTCTTTGAGCTGGCCGGCAAATACGGAATCAAATGCATCGCCATGGAGGTCACCAAAGAGGTCCACATCGAAGAGATTTACGAAGAACTGGAGCGGGCCGGGCGACCCACAGGCGTGATGCTACAGATTGGAACCCGAAACGCCCAGAATTTTGAGCTCCTTAAAGCGGTGGGGAGCCAGGTGGAGTTTCCGGTCCTTTACAAACGGGGCATGGGGATCACTCTAGAAGAGTCCCTGAACGCCTGCGAATACATAGCCAGTGAAGGCAACCGCAATATCATCTTTTGTTTACGAGGAGTAAAGACCAACCTAGGAGATCCTCATCGCAATCTAGTAGACTTTGCCCATGTGCCGGTAGTCAAGGGGCTTACCCGGCTTCCGGTCTGCGTAGATCCTACCCATTCCGTAGGCCGTCGCAGTAAGGCCCCGGACGGCATCGAGGAGATCTTTCACATCGCCGCTCAAGGGGTTATCTCAGGGGCCAACGCCATCCTAGTAGAGTTCCATCCCCGTCCCCAAGAGGCCCTCTGCGACGGTCCCCAGGCCCTGACCCTGGAAGAACTTCCTCATTTCTTAGAGGATATGCGTTTGGTTCGGGAGACTTATCTAGCTCGAAAGGCCCTGGCCCAAAAATACGGTTCTTTAAAGGAGTCGGAGGTGCTCCGTGGAATGCCATTATCTTCAGCATGTGCGCTTTGAGACCCCGGGAGCCATCTTAGATTGGGCCAAAGCCCGGGGCTTTGCCATCACCGGGACCCGTTGGTTTTTAGACGAAAGGCCCCCGGTTGACCCTCCAGACCTCTTGATCGTAATGGGAGGCCCCATGGGAGTCTACGATGAAGAGCAGTATCCCTGGCTGGCGGAAGAAAAGCTCTATCTTCGAAAGGCCTTAGAGAGGGGAAGCAAGATCGTGGGGATCTGCTTAGGGGCCCAATTGCTGGCCGAGGTCTTAGAGGCCGCGGTCACCAAAAACCCCCACCGTGAGATAGGCTGGTGGCCCATAAAACTCACCCCGGAGGCCTTGGGACACCCTCTTTGGGAAGGGTTTCCCCCGGAATTTATAGTCTTTCACTGGCACGGTGACACTTTCGAAATTCCTAAAGGTGCTTTGCATTTGGCCTCATCAGAGGCCTGTACTAATCAGGCCTTCCTCTATCAAGACCAGGCCCTAGCCCTCCAGTTTCACATGGAGGTGACTCCGGAAGGCGTGGCCGCCCTCTTAGAAAATTCTAAGGAAGATCTCGAGCCCGGACCTTTTGTACAAGAGGAATCTGAGATCCTGGGAGACCATGAACTTTACCAGCAGAATCATCGGTATTTGTTCGAGCTTCTAGACCATTTTGTAAGGCTTTAAGAGGGTTGTGTTGAGATAAAGGACTATCTCCCAGAGGTTTTCTCTTTCAATCTTTCAGCCAGAAAAAGATACTTGTCCGGGGGCACCTCTTCGGCCCGAACGTTAGGGTCAAGCCCTAGTTCTTGAAATATCTTCTCCAAAGCCTTTTTCTCTAAAGGGTAGGCCTTTTCAAGCTTTCGGAGTAGCTTCTTCCGCCGTTGACTAAAGGCCACTTTCAAAAGGGAAAAGATTTCTGGCGGTAGGAGTTTTCTTTTAAACTTCAAATTCACTACCGCCGAGGAGACCTCCGGAGGAGGGTAAAAATGCGAAGGGGAGAGCACCAATGGCCTTTGGGCCTCGGCCAGGAGGGCCGTTAGGACCGAAAGCAGACCATAGTTTTTAGTCCCAGGGGGAGAGAGGAGACGATCTACTACCTCCTTTTGAAGCATAAAGACGGTCTGTCTTAAGACCCGATGATTTTCATAAAGGCTGTAAATCAATCTTCCCGAAAGGTAATAGGGTAGGTTCCCGAAGATGATCAGAGGGGCTTGGATTTCTTCCGCTAAGCTCTTCCAATTTAACTTCAGAATATGGCCGGGACGTATCTCTACGTTAGGGGGCAGGAACGGCTCCCTTTGAAGGATAGCGATAAGGTTTTCGTCGAGCTCGTAGGCGATCACCTTCTTCACCCTTTGGGCCAGAGCCCAGGTAAGGATCCCCAGGCCTGCCCCCAATTCAACCACCAGATCCTCCTTACCCACTCCAGAAAGATCCACCATCTTGAGGGCTACTCGGGGATCTTTGAGGAAATGTTGTCCCAAGGCCTTGCGGGGGCTCAGACCGTAACGGCCTAAAAGCTCTCTAGGTTTGGGAGGCCAGGGGGTACCGGGGCCAAGTCCCTCGAGCATAGACGTCTAACTCCCAGTCGGCCTGCCGGCCGGCTTGATACTCGTAAAAACCTGAGACCGCCACCATAGCGGCCTGATCCATGCAATAGGAAGGGGAGGGAAAATGGACCTCCCAGCCCTCTTTGCGGGCCCGTTCTTTAAAAAGGGCTCGCAAACGTCGGTTTGAAGCCACTCCCCCGGCTACCACTACCCGGGAAAGCCCCAAGATAGAAAGGGCCCGGGCCGTTTTCTCCACGAGCACTTCACAGACCGCCTGTTCAAAGGAGGCGCAAAGGTCGTGCACCAAAAAATCTTTCTTGCCACGGACCAGGTTGAGGACCGCGGTCTTGAGACCCGAAAAGCTAAAATCCAAATCCGAGGAATCGAGCATAGGGCGAGGGAGAGGAATTTTGGCCGGCTGCCCTTTTTCAGCCAAACGGCTGATGATGGGCCCTCCGGGATAGCCCAGCTCAAGGAGCTTGGCCACTTTGTCAAAGGCCTCCCCGGCGGCGTCGTCGCGGGTCTGCCCTAAAAGGAAAAACTCCGTAGGGGAGCGGACCTCAAAAAGGGCCGTATGTCCTCCTGAAACCACCAGGCCCAGTAAGGGAAAGGCCACTCGGGCCTCAAGCTGGATGGAAAGGATATGGGCCTTAACGTGGTCCACCGGCACCAGGGGTTTTCCTAAAGCAAAGGCCAGGGCCTTAGCAAAAGAGACCCCCACCACCAGCGAGCCGACCAGACCCGGTCCGGCGGTTACGGCTATAAGGT
>JALWWR010000075.1 GCA_026993045.1 Thermodesulfatator sp. | reverse complement strand
GGTGCAACGGGGGGAGCTTTCGGCTTCCGGGGCCCTAAGCGTCTTCCTTTATCCTTACCTCCTTTCGCGCAACCTGGTTTTTTCCAAACGCCCTGAACGCCCCACCCGCAAGGTGGAAGAGCTCCTTTTAGAAATTCTAGGCTCCTATCGGTTCTGTAAAGATCTCTTTGAAGAGACCGTGACCAAGCTTTCGGCCCTCTTTTACTATCGCTTTTTCGGGCTTCGGGACAAAAGGCCGCCCAAAAAGCTGCTCCGGAAAAGCTATTTTCCAGAACTTCAAGAGCTGGCTGAGATCCTCTTTCCCGAAGAGAGGGCTTATTTTAAAATAGAAACCAAAAAGGCCCGGCGCAAAGGCCAAAAGAAGAGCTAATGCCCGACTATCAGCGTTCGTTAGGCTTTTTATTTCTTGAAAAGACCAAACTCTCCCGGAAAGACCTCTGGCGAGAACGGGAAAACATCTCTCCGGCCCCTTATTTTAAGACCTATCCTGAGGCCCCCAAGCACCCTTTACCCCAGCCCCAATGGCCTCCCACCGATCTTTTTGAGACCCTGGCTCGCCGTCGAAGCGAGCGGATCTACTCCCCTCGGCCCTTAACCCTAGAGCTTTTAACCCTTTTGCTTTACGCCGCCCAGGGGGTGACCGCGAAGGCCGGTCGCTATCTCCTGCGCACCGCCCCCAGCGCCGGGGCCCTTTACCCCCTTGAGACCTATCTCTTAATTCAAGCCGTAGAGGGACTCCCCGCCGGCCTTTACCATTTAAACCTTCTAGACTGGGCCCTGGAAGAGCTCTCCCAGGGGCTTTGGGGAGAAGACCTTAAGGAAGCGGCCTTGGGGCAAAGCATGTGCGCCACGGCTCCGGTAGTGGTTATCTGGTCCGTGGTCCCTCGCCGGACGATGTCCAAGTACGGCTCCCGGGGGATGCGTTACATATTTATGGACGTGGCCCATGCGGCCCAAAATCTGCTTTTAGCCGCCGAGGCCTTGGGCCTGGGGGCCTGCCCCATCGGGGCCTTTTTGGACGACGAAGTCAACGAACTTTTGGGGCTGGACGGGATAGAAGAAACGGTGGTTTATTTAGTGAGCGTGGGCTATCCTCGGCGGCGATGAGGGCCGTCTGGCATGAGGGAGCCTTAGGGGATCTCTTACTTTCCCGCCTGGCCTTATGGCATTTAAGCCGCACTTTCCCGGACCTAATCCTTTTGGCCCGAAGCGAGGCCCGGAATCTCTTAGTGGAAGCGGGCTGGTTTTCTCAGGCCTTCTCCACCGACTTCGGCCCCCGGCAGAAGTTTGAGACCCTTTGGGTCTTCAGTCGCTCTGAAGGCCTTAGAGACTGGCTTTCTACTAAGGCCGCCGAAGTTCGGCTCATTCCCACCCAGCCTAAAGAGCGGAGACATGTCTCAGTCTTTCAATGGGAAAAAGCCGGCGGTAAGCGGTGGCCGAAAGAGGCCCTGGTGCTCCCCTTCTCACAGAGCCTTCCGTCTAGCTTTTTGATCCATCCCGGAAGCGGAGGAAGAGCCAAGTGTTATCCTATAGATCGCTGGCTAAAAGTAATCCCAGAGCTTAAGGCCCGGGGATGGCCGGTACAGGTCCTGCTGGGGCCGGCGGAAAAAGACCTAGCGGAGATCTTTGCGGCCTTCAACCCCGTGATCTGTCTAGATCTGAAAGAGATTCTCTTACAGCTCCAGAAAGCTCTGGGATGGGTGGGAAACGATTCTGGAGCCACCCATTTGGCTGCGGCCCTGGGGCTTCCAGTTCTAGCCCTT
>JALWWR010000074.1:5655-6262 GCA_026993045.1 Thermodesulfatator sp. | reverse complement strand
ATCATCTTCAGCTGGCTATCCAGCATGAGTATGGGGCTATAGTGCAGTATAGCCAGCACGCAGGTTTATTTCTAGCCGAAGACCAGAATCTTAAGGCCTTTTATGAAAGCATCATCTTTAACGAAGTGGAACACGCTATTTTACTTTCTTCTTTAGTGCGCCAGAGGGGAAAAAGCCCCACTCTCGCCGTATGGCCCCCGGAGAACCTTCCTGGGGGTCAAGCCCGTCTTAAGGCGGATCTTGAGGCCGAAAGGGGGGCCATTGCCCTTTATCACAAGATGTTGACCCTTCCTTATCGCCCCGAGGAAAAGGAAATTATCAAAAAGATCCTTAAGGCCGAAGAACAGCATTACCGGGCTTTTTCCCGAAAACTGGAACGGTGGTCCAAAAACAAATAGTACTCTTAAAAGAACGCCTAAGGGGAGATCTGCGGCTCCGTCTAGCCTTTTCCACTTTCTTGGTAAGTGGGGCGGTAGGAATAGGGGTGCTTCTGGCCTTCTCCTTAGGAATCTATACTTGGATTTTCGGACACACCAAAAAGGATATCGCCTCCCGGGGACGCCTTTTGGCCCAAACTCTACGCCATTTTTTAGAAACTTCCGATTAT
>JALWWR010000074.1:877-5645 GCA_026993045.1 Thermodesulfatator sp. | reverse complement strand
CCCAAAACAGCGACCTCCTTTTGAAAGACCCCATAGTTTGCGCGGTGAGGATCGAGGACCAAAACGGAAAGCTCCTTTATGAAAAGGGAAGGCCCTGCTGGTTTTCTTGGGAAGAAATAATCCTCTCTCCCTACGGGGAATCCCTAGGGAGGCTCAAGCTTTACTTCAGCCTCAAGCCCTTGCGGCAGAGTTTGGAAAAGATTTTAGCCCTTTCTCTGGGGATAGCCGGAGGATTGGGGCTACCTCTCCTCCTGGCGGTGGTCTTTTGGCAGTCCAAAAGGAGTGTAAAGCCCTTGCGAGAGATAGCTCGTCGCCTTCAGGAAGGCGGATATCTAGAAGATCTTCCCGAAAAAGACCGGCCGGATGAAGTGGGGGTCCTAGCCCGGGCCCTCCTGGAACGCGACCACCGTCTTAAGAGCCAGACCCAAGAACTGGAGCTCCTTTTTCGGGCCATTGAGCAGAGCCACGAGGTGGTGGTGATCACAGATAACGAAGGGATCATCCAGTATGTCAATCCGGCTTTTGAGAGGATTACCGGCTACTTGAGGAAAGAGGCCTTGGGAAAGAAGCCCTCCATCGTAAAGAGCGGAAAACACCCTCCGGAGTTTTACCGAAACTTGTGGCAGACCATCCTTTCTGGAAAGACCTGGGAGGGAACCTTTATTAATCGTCGCAAAAACGGGGAAGAGTATCTGGAAATGGCCACTATTTCTCCGGTAAAGGACTCCCAAGGGCGCATCACCCATTTCATTGCCACCAAAAAGGATATAACCCAAGAACGCCGACTAGAGGAAGCCCTCCGCGAGGCCCAAAAACTGGAGGCCCTAGGAACCATGGCCGGGGGCCTGGCCCACCAGCTAAACAACCTCTTCATGGCCTTAAAAAGCCGCCTGGAGCTCATTTCCCTTAAGCCTGAAAGCCTCCCCAAAGATCTGGAGATCCTTCATCACCTGGTGGATCAAGGGAGCCATCTTATCCGAGAACTTCTCCTTTTTGCCCGGCGACAGGCCTTAAGTCTTGAACCTCTGTCTCTTCAGAAAACGCTGGAGGAGCTGCTTAGGACTTTTAGGGGCTTAATCCGAGAAAACATTGAAATTCTCACCGATTGGCGGGCGCAGCAGGATCGGATCCAAGGGAGCCGGGAGGCCTTAAAACAGATTCTCCTAAACCTCCTTTTAAACGCCCAAGAAGTCATGCCCCAGGGCGGGCGGATCTTTCTTAGGACTTATAACCAGGGAGACCGGATCGTGCTTGAGGTGGAAGACACCGGCCCTGGAATCCCGGAAAAGATCCAAAAAAGGATCTTTGAGCCCTTTTTCACCACTAAACCTTTTGGCCAGGGCACAGGACTTGGGCTTTCGGTAGTTTACGGGCTGGTCAAGGCCCACAGGGGAGAGATCGAAGTGGAAAGTCCTCCGGAAAGGGGAGCCCTTTTCCGGCTGAGCTTCCCTTTGACCTCTGAGGATGTCCGGGAAACCTCCTCTCCAGGGCCTCGGAAGGGTCCCCTTCCACAAAGGATACTCCTCATCGAAGACGAGGACGAGGTCCGAGAGAATCTTAAGGCTCTGCTTGAGATGGAAGGGGCCCGCGTCTTGACGGCTGCCACCTTGGAAGAGGCCCGGAAAATCCTTGAGACTCCGGGAACCGACATTCAGGTGGTAATCTCCGATGAGATGCTCCCCGACGGAAGGGGGCACCAGTTCTTGAAGGAACTTCTTAAAGAAAGGCCCGGAATAAAAGGCGTCCTTATGAGCGGATACCTTGAAGAAAAACCTAACCTTTATTCGGATTTCAAATTTTTGCCTAAGCCCTTTTCCCTCGAAGATCTTAAGGGTATCCTTTATGACCGTCTTTAAAAGTGATTCTGCTTCATCTGGAAGATTAGAGGAAAAGGCCTTCGAGAAGGGAAACAACTTTTACTCTCCGGTTGGGAGGGAGGAGGAGAGCTAGATGCTTGAGCCGAATTTTGAAAAGATGGGTGGGCTGGTTCCGGCCATTGTGCAGGATGCGGAAACCGGCGAGGTCCTCATGCTGGCCTACATGAACGAAGAAGCCTGGCGCCGGACACTTGAGACCGGAAAGGCCCATTACTTCAGCCGGAGCCGGGGAAAGATCTGGCTTAAAGGGGAGTCTTCCGGCCATGTCCAGGAGGTGCGGGAGATCCTCCTTGACTGCGACGCCGACACCGTGCTTCTCAAGGTAAAGCAGCTCGGAGGTGCGGCCTGTCACACCGGTTACCGTTCCTGTTTCTACCGCCGCCTCCAGGGTGATCAGGTAGAAATAGTTTCTCCCAAAATCTTCGATCCGGAGGAGGTCTATGGGCGAAAGGGTGCTTAAGTTCGGAATCCCTAAGGGAAGCCTTGAGAAGGCCACCATCGAGCTTTTAGAAAAATCGGGCTGGCGGGTCAAGGTCCATCACCGAAGTTATTTTCCAGAAATAGACGACCCCGAGATGGAAGCCGTGATCTGTCGGGCCCAAGAAATGAGCCGGTACGTGGAAGGGGGCATCCTGGACGCTGGTATTACAGGCAAAGACTGGATCCTAGAGAACGACTCCCAGGTGGTGGCGGTGGCCGATCTGGTCTATTCTAAAGTCAGCCGTCGGCCCGCCCGCTGGGTGCTGGCGGTGCCCGCGGAGTCTAATATCAAAACTTTGGAGGACCTTCAAGGTAAGAAGATCGCCACCGAGCTCGTAAACTTCACCAAACGCTACTTTGCTGAACGGGGCATCGAAGTAGAGGTGAGCTTTTCCTGGGGGGCCACAGAGGCCAAGGTGGTCCAGGGCCTGGCCGATGCGGTGGTAGAAGTGACCGAGACCGGCTCCACCATCAAGGCCCACGGGCTCAAGATCATCCACGAGCTCATGGTCACCCATCCCCAGCTCATCGCCAACCCCCAGGCCTGGGAAGACCCCTGGAAACGGAAAAAGATCGAACAGCTGGCCCTTCTCCTCCAAGGAGCCTTGCGGGCGGACCGCATGGTGGGGCTCAAGATGAACGTGGCCGAAAAGGACCTGGACCGGATCGTGAAACTCCTCCCCAGCCTTACGGCCCCTACTATTTCCCGGCTTTACCAAGAGGGTTGGTACGCGGTGGAGACCGTAATCTCAGAGGGCGAGGTACGGGAGCTTATCCCCAAACTCATCGAGGCCGGGGCCCAGGGCATTATCGAGTATTCCTTAAACAAGGTCATTTAGATGCCCCGTTTACTGGTTCTCCTGGTCTTTCTCGATCTTTTGGTAGCCTGCACCTCCACCCGGGAGGTGTATTTCCAAAAAGAAATGGCCCAGATGCATAAGGAGTTGGCCTCGGTCTACCTGCGGGACCATCGTTACCCGGAGGCCCTGCGGGAGGCCCTTTTAGCCAAAAATCAGGACCCTAAGGATCCTGAGATCTACAATATCCTGGGGCTGATTTATACCGGGCGCAAAGAGTACGACAAAGCTGAAAACTACCTGCGGGAGGCCCTAAAACTTGACCCTCAGTATTCCGAGGCCTGGAACAACCTCGGGGCCCTTTACCTGATAAAAGGAGAGTATGACCAAGCTATCGAGCATTTTAACAAGGCCCTCGAAAACCCCCTTTATCTGAATCCCTTCATGGCCCTCACCAACCTAGGCTGGGCCTGGCACAAGAAGGGAGAGGATGAGAAGGCCTTAAAATATCTAGAAAAAGCTCTCAAACTAAACCCTCGCTACGCCAAGGCTTATTATTATGCGGGGCTGCTAGCCTACGAAAAAGGCCAGTGGGAGGAGGCCCAGCTCAACTTCCGCCGGGCCCTGCGCTTCAACCCTAGTGACATGGCGGCCCGGTTCTTTCTGGGGGAGGTCCTCTTCCGGTTAGGGGAAGTGGAGAGGGCCCGCCAGGTGTGGCAATCCATCCTGCAGTTGGCCCCTGAAAGCGAGTGGGCCCTTAAGGCTGAAGAAAAGATCTTGATGCTGGAGCAACTCTCTATTGGCACATAGCCCGGGGCGCCGGTTCTTCTCCTTCGGTCTCGGCCTCTTGGGCTAACCGTTCCCGAAGTTCGGTCTCCTTTTCCCGGGCCACAGAAAGCCGGTTCAAGGCGTTTATCAGGGCCTTGATGCCCGCGGCTACAATGTCTCCGTCGCGGCCCAAGCCGGCGGTGCGACGGCCGGAGGCGTCCTCCAGAATGACCCCGCAGACCCCCTCGGCTTCGGTCCCTTTGCCCAGAGCATCGATGTGAAAGTCTACCAACCGGAGCCTCTCGCCTTCACCTTCCTCGCCAAAACGGAAACCCAAGGCCTGGGCCACGGCCTTAAAGGCCGCGTCCACCGACCCCACGCCCACAGCCACCGCCACCTGGCGTCCGGCACGACGATCCTCCACTTCCACCTGCGAAATGGGGCGCAGGGAGGTGCCGTAAAGGCTTGAGACCTGGGCCGAGACCACCCGATAGGGATACTCCGACCCCAGGAATTCGTCGTAAATGATCCCCTCCAGATACTCATCCGGGATGCGGCGTAAGACGTCCTTGATCTCGATCCGAAAACGTTCAAAGACCCGGTTTAAGGCCGAACGCGAAAGTCTCCAACCCCGACTGCGGAGCTTGTAGTCCACCGCGTGACGGCCGGAATGTTTGCCCAGCACGATGGCGCTCCCGCTCCAGCCCACAGACTCCCGGTCCATGATTTCATAAGTGAGCCGGTGGGCGATCACCCCGTGTTGGTGAATGCCGGACTCGTGGGCAAAGGCGTTGGCCCCCACGATGGCCTTGTTGGGCTGAACCAGCATCCCGGTAAGCTGGGAGA
>JALWWR010000074.1:0-867 GCA_026993045.1 Thermodesulfatator sp. | reverse complement strand
TAGGGACGATGCGCTGGGTGTGGATGCCGGTCTCAAGGGCCTCTCCTAGACGGGCCCGGAAAAAATCGGCCCGGGTCTTTAAGGCCATCACGATCTCTTCCATGGCGGCGTTTCCAGCCCGTTCTCCGATTCCGTTCACGGTGCATTCCACCTGCCGGGCCCCGGCCAGCACCGCCGAAAGACTGTTGGCCACCGCCAGCCCCAGATCGTTGTGGCAATGGACTGAAAGCCTGAGATCCCCCTTCTCCAAAGCCTCCTCAAAACCGGCCTCTTTCAGCTTTTTTACCAGAAAGCTTATGAGATCGTAATATTCTTGGGGGACGGTGTAGCCCACGGTGTCCGGGATGTTGATCACCTGGGCCCCGGCCTGGGCCACCGCCACCACTACCTGAGCCAGATACTCCCAGTCGCTCCGGGTGGCGTCTTCGGCCGAAAACTCCACCTTGGGGGCCAGCTTCCGGGCCAGTTTCACCGACTCTTGCGCCAGACTAAGCACCTCCTCGCGGGTTTTACGGAGCTTGTATTCCAAATGGATATCCGAGGTGGCGATGAAGGTGTGGATGCGAGGATTTTCGGCGGGTTTCAAGGCCTCCCAGGCTACCTCTATATCCTTGGGATGAGCCCGGGCCAAGGCGGCGATCTCGACCCCCTTCAGTTCCTGAGCCAGGGTCTTCACGGCCTCGAAGTCTCCGGGAGAGGCTACCGGGAAACCGGCCTCGATCACATCGACCCCCAGCGCCACCAAGGCCTGACCAATCTCGATCTTCTGAGACATATTCAAAGAGACCCCTGGGGACTGTTCGCCGTCGCGCAAGGTAGTATCAAAAATGTGGACGCGGTTAATCATCTCTTCCACCGCTAGTCGAG
>JALWWR010000073.1 GCA_026993045.1 Thermodesulfatator sp. | reverse complement strand
GGGGCAAGCGTCCCTCTTTTGATCCCGCGGAAAGGCCGGAGGCAGCCCGCAGGTTTTGCGAGGCCTTGGTGGCCGCTCTTAAAGAAAAGGGGCTTTCGGTCAAGACCGGAGTCTTTGGGGCTTATATGGAAGTGGAGCTGGTAAACGACGGTCCGGTGACCCTCTTTTTAGACTCCCGCCGACGCCTCTGAAATGGCCTATCTCTGGGTAAAGATCCGCACCTCCTCCCCGGAAGACCTCTTGGCCCGTCTAAAGGGACTTTCTCCCCAAACCCATTATTACTTCCCTGGAGAAAGGCTCCTTTTGCTGGTCTATCCTTTTCAAGATCCGGACTCTCTCCTGCGGGCCCTTCAAGAAAGGATGCCAGAGGCCGCGTTTGAAGAGACAGAACTACGAGACCAGACCACTTTAAAACCCACCCGTTTCCGAATCGGCCCTTGGGTCTTTTATCTTTCCTTGGGTTCTGAGTCTCCTTCAGGGGAGATCTATCTTCGTTCGAACCTGGCCTTTGGCAGCGGAAGGCACCCCACCACCAGACTCTGTTTAAAACTTTTGGCCGAACTTTGGTCTCCTTCTTTGAAAAAGGTCTTAGATTTGGGCTGCGGAAGCGGGATCTTAGCCCTGGCGGCGGCCACTTTAGGGGCGCGGGTGTTAGCGCTAGACATAGACCCTCGGGCCTCTTTAGAGGCCCGGCACAATGTAGAGAAAAACGGCCTTTTAAAAGACGTTCTGGTAGTAAACGGGAGCCTTTCAGCCCTCCGTCCTGGAAGTTTTGACTTGGTTTTGGCCAACCTCACCATCGGTACTCTATTGACCCTGGGGCCGGAGATCTACCGAATGGTGCGTCCTGGAGGCTGGGCCATCCTCTCAGGTTTTTCTAAAGCCCAAAAGGCCTCCCTCCTTCAGGCCTTTTCAAAAGGCCGGCTGGAGGAAGAACGGGCCGAGGAAGGCTGGCTAGCCCTGGCTTTGCGTTTCTAGACTTTGGCGGGCCTTCCAAAAAAGAGCCAAGCTATAGGCCACCTTGCCCTGGGTCAGAAAGGCCAAGAGCGGAAAGATATATTCCGGCCTTGGAGACCAACCCAAAAGAAAGACTAAAAAGATCCGTTCGTCCCTTTTTCCCGGAAAATAGCGCAACTGGGGGAGGAGTTGGTAGGCCCCCTTCCCGAAGGCCCCCTTGAAACGCTCGGTGGTGTAACTGACCATCACGGTGCCTAAAAGGGCTAGCAGCCCCAAACCCAGCCACCAGCCTTTCAGTTCTAGCCGGCAAAGCAAAACCGCCAAAAAAAGGAAATCCACGTAGCGGTCCAGCACCGAGTCTAAGAGCCCGCCCAGACGGGTCTTCTGGAGGGTAGCCCGAGCAATCTCTCCGTCTATTCCGTCCAAGACGGAATGGATCTGATAAAGGGTCCCGCCCCAGCCCGTATGGAACCAGGCCGTGACCGCCGAAAGGAGCCCCACGAGGCAACACAAGAAAGTGGGCGGGTGGGGAGAAAGCCTCCCGCAAAGATAAGGCGAAAGGCGGGTGGAGAGCTTCCGGTTCAGGGACCGAGAGACCCAACCGTCTTCTGCTCCCTTTACACTGGCTCGTACCAAGAGTTTCCCGGCCCGTTTGAGCTCTTGGGGGGTGTCAATATCGGTCCAAAAGAGCCCGGAGACCTCGGTGGCTGGAAGGCGGGCCGCCTGCATCACCTCCGAGATGGTGACCACGGCTTGGGTTTCTACCAGTCGCCCCGCGACTTCAAAGATCCCTCGTTCTAACACAAAGCAACCCGTGTCAAACCCTTGATAGTCTTTCACCCCTT
>JALWWR010000072.1 GCA_026993045.1 Thermodesulfatator sp. | reverse complement strand
ATTCTTTCCCTCCCTCGGGCGTCCGGCGTACGGTCTCTGAGGAGTCAACCCCTCAAGGAGTTCTGATATGTCATGCTTCCTTGGTTTTCCTTTCTCCGTATCAAACTCCATCACAAGATGAAGTATTTTTCGCATTCCCTCAGGTGTCTGATGGGCTTTCTTCTTCTCCATAAGTTCAACAACTTGCCGAAAGATTGGGAAGTTCCTTTTGAACTTGGCAGTGAAAGGCATAACATAATCCTCAAAAAAGGGGATAACCTTCTCCCATATTGTTCGTCTTGTTGTTATCGCAAAGACAAGAACCTCTCTATTCCCGGGTTTCGGATATATTCTTCCAGCATGGAATATCTCTTGGGCCATCTCAAGGATTTTTTTCCCACTTTCGTGTTGGTAGATGTAGAACTCGGGGTCGACAACAAAGCCGAAACGTGTCTTTGGATGTCGCTTTATTGATATGCAGAGGGAACCATCTCCCTCTATGAATCCTGCCAGAAAGAACTTTTTGTATTTTTCTCTCATCTTTCTACCTCCTTGAGGAGCGACTTTCCTGCTGATTGTCCCCACCTGTCCATTTTCACCTTCTTGGTAGGACAGGTGTTTTAACCTCCCTTTGGGGGGAAGGTGGGACTTTCCAGCATATGGCCGGATTTAACGACGGCCCTTTTGGGGTTTTTGGCTTCTGTATTGTCGTGAAGAAGCCGCACCCCTGACCGTCAGAGTTACGGCCTCCGTTTACCCGGGCTTAGGCTCGGAGCTTCGCCCCCGGAGGGGCTAACCCCTCACCTTCACCTTCGGGCACCGGGCAGGCCTCAGTCCCTATACGTCCCCTTACGGGTTGGCAGAGACCTGTGTTTTTAGTAAACAGTCGCCACCGCCAATTTCCTGCGACCCAGCACCGGCTCTTGCGAACCGGGTGGGCACCCCTTCTCCCGAAGTTACGGGGCCAATTTGCCGAGTTCCTTAGGGGGGTTTCACCCGCTACCCTTCCGGGATTGGCCCGGAGCCCACCTGTGTCGGTTTGCGGTACGGGCACCCGAGGACAAGACGGTCGGCTCTTTCTTGGACGCCTTTCGGGTAGCGATGGGCGATCCGTCAACCCACCGCATCCTACGGCGCCGTCACCGGGTCGTCTTAGCGTCCCCGGGTGGCGGGGGAATATTAACCCCACTTCCCCATCGGCTACGCCTTCCGGCCTCACCTTAGGGTCCCGGCTAACCCTGCTCCGATGGGCGTTGAGCAGGAAACCTTGGGCTTCAGGGCGGGAGGATTCTCACCTCCCTCGCGTTACTAGTGCCGGCATTCTCGCTTCCCGGCGCTCCACCCGCCCTTTCGGTCGAGCTTCTTGGCACCGGGAACGCCCCCCTACCGCCCGCTCCCTCCTCGGAAGGAGCGGCCCCCTGGCTTCGGCGCCGGGCTTGAGTCCCGTTGGATTTTCGGCGCCTACCCGCTCGGCCGGTGAGCTGTTACGCACTCTTTAAATGATGGCTGCTTCTAAGCCAACATCCCGGCTGTCTTAGCGGGTAGACATCCTTCTTCACTTAGCCCGGACTTAGGGGCCTTAGCCGAGGGTCTGGGTTGTTCCCCTCTCGTGACCCGAGCTTATCCCCGGGCCACTCACTCCCACTACGGACGCATGGTATTCGGAGTTTGCCTGGGTTCCGAAGGGTCTCCCCCTCGGTAGCCCAAGCAGTGGCTCTACCCCCATGCGTCCTTGCGTGAGGCTGCACTTAGATGCATTTCGGGGGGAACCAGCTATACCGCCACTCGATTAGCTTTTTACTCCTACCCACACCTCATCGGACCGGTTTTCAACCCGGACCCGTTCGGGCCTCCGGACGGTTTTACCCGTCCTTCACCCTGGGCATGGGTAGATCGTGGCGCTTCGGGTCTGCCGCCGGCGACCTGTGGTAGGGAGACCACAACGCCCTTTTCGGACTCGGTTTCCCTACGGCTCCGGCCCAGAGGGCCTTAACCGGGCCACCGACGACAACTCGCCGGCTCATTAAGCAAAAGGCACGCGGTCGGGCGCGATTGCCCCCGAAGGGGTGTAGCCCTTCCGCAGTCTGTAGACCCGGGGTTTCAGGTTCTCTTTCACTCCCCTCACCGGGGTTCTTTTCACCTTTCCCTCACGGTACTTGTGCGCTATCGGTCGGCCGGGAGTATTTAGCCTTGGAGGGTGGTCCCCCCTGCTTCCCACGACCTTTCACGTGGGCCGTGGTACTCGGGAATGCACCCCCGGGAGACCAAGGCATTTCGCCTACGGGGCTGTCACCCTCTATGGCGGGCCTTTCCAGACCTCTTCGGCTATGCCTTGGTTTTGTAACTCCCTGAGGAGTCCGCCGCCTCCTCCGGGTGCACCCCGCAACCCCCCACGGGCAACGCCGGCGGGCTTTCACACCCGTGAGGTTTGGGCTCCTCCCCTTTCGCTCGCCGCTACTCGGGGAATCTCGGTTGATTTCTTTTCCTCCGGGTACTGAGATGTTTCACTTCCCCGGGTGTCGCCTCCCCTTGGCTTACCAAGGGGATACTCGGGGTTTCCCCCGAGTGGGTTTCCCCATTCGGGCATCCCGGGATCACAGGCCGCTTGCGCCTCCCCCGGGCTTATCGCAGCTTGCCACGCCCTTCGTCGCCTCCGGCCGCCGAGGCATCCACCCCGGGCCCTTTCCTACCATGAAAACCTATCTCCCCAAATCTGTCATCTCTAAAATCTCGGAGAAGATACCCCTTTTTTGGTGGAGACGACGGGATTTGAACCCGTGCCCTCCCGGGTGCAAACCGGGCGCTCTCCCGCTGAGCTACGTCCCCACCTTGTGGGCCCGCCAGGACTCGAACCTGGGACCTTACCCTTATCAGGGGTACGCTCTAACCACCTGAGCTACGGGCCCTTAAAACTTAAGGAATGAAAATTGAGGTTGAGGTAGCCGAGGAGAAAAAAGAACAGAAAAAATTGGAAAAAGAAAGGAGGTGATCCACCCCCACCTTCCGGTAGGGGTACCTTGTTACGACTTCGCCCCAGTCGCCGCCCGCACATTCAACCCTTCTGGGGTCTTCCTGTGCAGGCGACTTCCATGGCGTGACGGGCACTGGGGTTCTCCCCCGTTACCACCACGCGTGCAGATTTCCCGCACGTGGCGGTCCCCGGAACCTTGCGTCCGCGGCCGACTTACCGCCGACCTACAAGGTACAAAACCTTCTGAAAACCCTCCTCATCCAGATGCTCTCCTCTACTCATTATTTCAGCAAACTTTTCTGAAGATTTCAAACCTCTTTCGCCTTGAAGGTAATCTCAACTGATTTTTCTCGAAAAATGGAATTATCTTTTGTGTAATTTCCTTCAAAGATACAACCTCGTATCTATAACATAAAGAATGATTTTTTCTCCTATCCCTTTGGGTATATATTTTACCGCAACCGAAGAATTTCCGCACAAGTTCCAAAGCAGTTCTATCCTCCGCTTTGAGTTTTATACAGAATCTCAGCTCAACTTTTGAGCGTCTTCGCTTTGAGTTGCTTATAACAATGGAGAAACATCCTTCTCCATCTGTGAGACCAACTATCCAGTCGGCGGTAGGTTCCGGGTTGGCCCCTTCGGATGGCATCATAAAAAATTTTAACCATCCTACTATGGGCCAGCCGACTTCCCACACTTCCTTGTGTGGGATCTCCCCGGGTCATTCATCCCACCTTTTGGAGCCATCCCGCTTTCAGTGCGTTCCTTTTGGGGACACTTCCGCTCCGCCACCGCCCAAACGGAGGTCGTATCCCCCCTGGAACACACCTTCCCACTCGGCCCGCAACCGGTGGTGCGGGCTGGCTCCCGCCTCAAGCCCTCCGGCCTGCCCCTTGCGGGGTAGGGGGCATCCTGCCCTCACAGGCCTGCCTTTTTGGCTTCTCCCCCCTTTCAAGGAGGGAGGTGGGACTTGCCCTCAAGGGGCTCACCCACTGGTGGGATGAACTGCCGGGCGCTTTCTAGGACGGTGTGTACAGGACCCGGGAACGTATTCACCGCGGCGTAGCTGATCCGCGATTACTAGCCACTCCTCCTTCACAGGGTCGGGTTGCAGACCCCGATCCGAACTGAGACCGGGTTTTTGGGATTTGCTCCCCCTTACGGGTTCGCATCCCTTTATCCCGGCCATTGTTGCACTTGTGTAGCCCCGGGCATAAGGGCCATGCGGGCTTGACGTCGTCCCCTCCTTCCTCCGGCTCTTCGCCGGCGGTCCCCGCAGAGTGCCTCCCCTTTCGGGGGATGGCAACAGCGGGCAGGGGTTGCGCTCGTTCTGGGACTTAACCCGACGCCTCACGGCACGAGCTGACGACAGCCATGCAGCACCTGTGCCGGCTGGCTGTACCAAAGGCACAGCCCACCCCACCCTTTCGGGCAGGCTTTCGCCGGCATGTCAAGCCCGGGTAAGGTTCTTCGCGCTGCATCGAATTAAACCAAATGCACCGCGGCTTGTTCGGGTCCCCGTCAATTCGTTTGAGTTTCAGCCTTGCGGCCGTACTCCCCAGGCGGGGTGCTTAACGCGTTAGCTTCGGCCCTGAGGATTTACCCCAAGACCTAGCACCCATCGTTGACGGCCGGGACTACAGGGGTCTCTAATCCCTTTCGCTCCCCCGGCTTTCGTCCCTCAGCGTCAGAACCGGCCTAGGGGCCCCCCTTCGGCATCGGCGTTCCTCCCGATATCTACGCATTTCACCGCTACACCGGGAATTCCGGCCCCCCCTGCCGGTCTCGAGCCCAGCAGTTTCCCCCGACCTCTGCCCGTTGAGCGGGCAGCTTTCACGGGGGACTTACCAGGCCGCCTACGGACCCTTTACGCCCAGTGAATCCGGGTAACCCTCGGGACCTCCGTATTACCGCGGCTGCTGGCACGGAGTTAGCCGTCCCTTCCTCTGGGGGTACCATCAAGCCACGGGCTTTCACCCGGGCTCTTTGTCCCCCCTGACAGCGGTTTACACCCCGAAGGGCTTCTTCCCGCACGCGGCGTCGCTGGGTCAGGCTTTCACCCATTGCCCAAGATTCCCCCCTGCTGCCTCCCGTAGGAGTCCGGCCCGTGTCTCAGTGCCGGTCCGGCCGGCCACCCTCTCAGGCCGGCTACCCGTCATAGGCTTGGTGGGCCGTTACCCCACCAACTACCTGATGGGACACAGGCCCATCCCCGGGCGGAAGTGCAGGGTTACCCCCGCACAACCCTTTGACCACACCCCATCCGAGGCGTGGTCTTATAGGGTATTAGCCCCAGTTTCCCAGGGTTATCCCCTTCCCGGGGGTAGGTTACCTGTGTATTACTCGGCCGTCCGCCGCTCCGCTGACCGGTTGCCCGGCCAACGTCGCTCGGCTTGCATGGGTGAAGCGCGCCGCCAGGGTTCACCCTGAGCCACGATCAAACCCTCCTTGGCAGAAATTACACCAAGAAGGGTGAAGAAAGAAAAAAATAAAGAAACCTTACCCTCGGGCTACCTCAACCTCTCACTGTCATCTCTAAAATCTCAGGGGTATCTCCCCCAACCTTCCAGCCGGCCTCACGGCTCGGCCTTCCGGCCTGTGTATTTTACTTTAATCACTCAATCCAAAAAAAGAAAATTTATCAAAAAATTTTTCCAAAAAAAGTATATATGTGTGTGTATGCATAAGACAAATCTCACAGAACACAAACATCAAAAAAGATTGTATGCCCTTCCCCGCCTTGCTGGAAATCTCTTTATGTCCCCAGCACCAATCATCTCTACAACCTTTGCGTGTGGGCTGATACTTCTTTTGCTTTTGCAGTGCGCTGAGAAAATTGAAAAAAGTAAATCAGAGAAAAACGGGAAAAATGCGGAACTCGGACAAGAAATAGTTATAATTTCTGACTGCGCTCTCGGATGGGATAAAAGAGTTGCGGACACAGAAGACGGAGTAGCACTTTTCTTCGCCCTGCTTTCCCCACGTGCGTGCGTCAGAGCTATCATCTCAACATTCGGAAATCTACCCGAAGAAGATGCATACAAAAACATAAGAAAAATAGTTGAACTCGCAGAACCTCACTCAAAATGCACCCCAGACGTTCTGCATGGAGCAAAAAGCAAAGAAGATAACAGTATATCGGAAGGAGCAAAGTACATAGCTGAACTCCTGGAAACACAAGAGAGAACAAACAAAAAAAATGTGTATGTCATTTCGCTTGGTTCTCTCACAACACTCAAGCAAGTCCTTCAGATTTCACCAGAAGCGCTTCAGACAGCAAAAGTAGTTGTGATGGGAGGTGAAGTGTATGTTCCCGGAAACGTTCCTCCGGACTTCTCCGCAGAGTTCAACTTCTTCTTTGACCCGCAATCCACAAAGGAGGTGTTTGAGAAACTAAAAATGGAGATATATCCACTTGATGTAGCTTATAA
>JALWWR010000071.1 GCA_026993045.1 Thermodesulfatator sp. | reverse complement strand
GCGGGAGGGTGGACTTTTTCAGGGGTCTCAAATAAATCTTGGCTTTCAACCAAGGTCTCATTATAGTGACTTAATATAGCATGGGCGAAAAGTTTGAGAACCAACTAAGGGAGCTTTTCCGCCGGTTTTACATTGCTATCCTGCGCGATCCTTATATGGCCACCTTTGTCCGCTCCTACGCCATGATCAACCGTCTGGTGGAACGCCAGAGTCGCTTGCTTCAAAGCGCCCTTTTAGGGGAAAAATCCGAAGAAGAGGTTTATCAGGCCTATTTTAAAGCCACCAAAGTGCACTGGAACCTTCGGATCCACGAAAAGGCCATGTTTGATATGATAGAGTTTCTGAGAGAAGCCCTTCTCCAACAGCGGGAGAGGTGGCCAGAGGAGGTCCAAGCCCGAATCCTACCCACCATGAAACGGATTAGAGAGGCCTGCGCTGAGGCCTATATCCAGGGCATCCTGGAAGACGCCCTCACCGTCTTGGGGAGCCGAGAAGATATTATCCTAGATGACCATATCCTGTGGCTGGAGGCCTTCTACCGGGCCCTTTTCCAAAAAGGGGCCCCTCCGGAGTTTGATCCCGGAACCTGTAAGCTGGGCCGGTGGCTTAAAAGCCTTACCTTCGAGGTCATGTGTCATCGTTCCTCGGACCTGCAGGTGAAGATCCTTACCACCCATAAGGAATTGCACGAATCGGCTCGTATGGCTTACCATCTCTACCATCAAGGGCATAAGGAAGAGGCCCTGCCCCTGATCCGAATGGTAAGTGAGGACATCTTCTTATTGAATAGTTTTTTGAACGAACTTTTCTTGCGATGGGAGAGCGGGAAACTCGATATCCTCCTGGACTATATCCGGGAGAAGAGCTTTCAGGGAGAGCTTTTCATCATCGCGGTCAATCGGGCCTTACTTTATGCTTCGGGTTTAAAGGAAACCCTCCTCCGATTTCAAAAAGAGCTTTCGCACCAGGCCCAAGAGATCTTTGGCCTGGCGGAAGAGGCCTGCTTGGTGGAAAACGAAGGACATTTTTATCTCCTGGTAGACACGGTCCGTTTTTCCTTTGAAAAGATTCAGACCTTTTTGGAGCGGGCCGCCGAGGAGTTGGCCCACCGGTTTCCCCGGATCCAAAAACCCCTTATCTGCACCGCTCTGGTTCGGCCGGAAGATCTCCGCCCCTTCAATACCTCGGAGTTACGGGAACTAGTAGCTGAAATTGAGGCCTGGCTCTTAAAACAGGAAGAAAAGGCCCCTTTGGTGGTCAAGGACGTCACCCCGCTTCTGCCCTCCTTTATGGAAAAGGTACGGGAACGGTTGCGCTTGAAACGTCTCCTTTGGCAGGCCATCGACAAACGCAGCTTTCACCTTTTCTTACAGCCCATCTATCTTCTCGACACCCGTTCCCCCACGGGTTGGTTTGAGGTCTTAGCCCGGGTCCGGGACGAGGCGGGCCAGATGATCTCTCCGGGCCAATTCTTGCCTTTAGTGCAGCAAGAAGGCTGGCAAGAGATCTTTGATCAAGCCGTCCTTGAGACCATTGAAAAGCGCCTGGCAGAACTTTCCCAAGTGGCCCAAAGACTTTTTATTAATCTCCACCCCAGCTCCTTAGCTTCGGAATCCGTTTTAGAGGCCATCAAGTCCCTGGCCCAGAAGGCCGCTGGCCACCAGTTAAAGCTGGTCCTAGAAGTTACGGAATACGAAAATCTGACCCAGCTAGATTTTATGGATATCCTGGAGAAAGGCTTGGTGGAGCTAGCGGTGGATGACTTTGGAGCTGGCTATGCCAATTTTGAGCTGGTGGGGCGACTGGCTCAAGAAGGGGTCATCTCCTTTGTCAAGGTGGACGGATATTTAGTGAAAGAGGCCGTAGAGTCCCCGGCCATTTATGCCGTAGTGGAGGCGGTGGTCACTCTGGCCCTAGACTTAAAACTGGGGGTGATCTTTGAATTTATCGAGGGCGAGGCCATTATCGAAATGTTAAAGGCCATCCCCCGCCGGCTCCGAGAAAAATTTATACGAGATTCGGAAAAAGAAGGAGATTTTTTTGGACAGGGCTATTTCTATGCCCCGCCCAAACCTTTGGAGGACTGGCTTTCCAAGGGCTCTCGGTAAATAGACTGTAATTCCTGAATTAGCCGTTGGGCCACGGGCCGATTAAACCCGGGGAGACGGGCCAGTTTTTCCTCTCCTGCCGCCAAGATCTCCTGAGGCGTTGAAAAATGGCTTAAAAGGGTCTTTTTGCGTTTAGGGCCGATCCCGGGAAGGCCGTCCAAAAAGGATCGCAAGGTCTCGGTCTCCCGGCGCTGACGATGGAAGGTGAGGACAAACCGGTGCACTTCGTCCCGCACTCGCGTAAGAAAGCGCAAGACCTCGCTGTGGCGGGAAAGGCGAAGGGGATTTTTGCGCCCTGGGATATAGACCTTCTCCCCCTCGTCTTCCCTTTCTTTAGCGATGGCACAAAGCCCAAGTCTCCCCTCAAGACCATATTCTTCAAGGAGCCTTCGCCCTACTTCCAGATGTCCCCGACCCCCGTCTATGACCAGAAGATCAGGAAGGTCCTTTTCTTTAAGCCCTCGTTCCAGACGTCTTTTTAAGACCTCCCTCAACATGGCGTAGTCGTCTGGCGTACCTTGGACCTCCCTTATGTGGTAACGGCGATAGCGGTTTTTGTCTGGCTCCCCCTCAAAAAAAGCCACCATGGCCCCCACCGGGGCCGTGCCCTGCAAACTGGAAAGGTCAACCGCCTCCACTTTTTGAGGGATGACGGGCAGCCGCAGGCTTTCCGCCAGGGCTTGGGCCAGCTCCTCCCAGGTCTTCTCGCCCCGCAGCCTGGAACGCAAGGCCTCTTCGGCGTTACGCTGAGCCATTTCCCAGAGGCCCTGCAATTCTCCCTTGGGAGTCAAAAGTTTCACCCTTTGGCCCTTCATCTCCGACAGCCAGTCTTCAAGCAAGGCCTTTTCCGCTGGCAGTTCAGGTAAGACGATCTTCTGGGGGATGAGCTTGCCTTCGTCGTAAAACTGTTTGAGGAGGGTAGCCCAGAGGTCTTCTTCCTCCCGGCCTCGGAGATGAAAGACTTTGTGTCCCAAGAGCTTTCCCCGGCGCACGAAAAGGACCGCCCCGGAGGCCTTATCGTCCTTCCGGGCCAGGGCGAAGACGTCCAGGTCTTCTTCTTGAGGGAGAACCACGGCCTGGGATTCCAAGATCTTTTGGACGGCTCGCAAGCGATCTCGGAGACGAGCGGCCCTTTCGAATTCTAGGTTTTGGGCTGCTTCTTCCATCTCCCGTTTCAGTTGCCGGACCAAGTCCTGGGTCCGGCCCTCTAGGAAGGCCACCGCCTGTTCTACCACCTTTCGGTAGCGTTCGGGAGAGACCCATCCCACGCAGGGGGCCAAACACTTTCCGATTTCGTAATAAAGACAAGGCCGGGTGCGCCGGGCCATCTCGGCGTTGGAACACCGGCGCAGAGGGAAGAATTTGGTCAGGATCTTGACCGTCTGACGCAGGGCCCCGGCCGAGGGGTAAGGCCCAAAATAAAGGGCCTGGTCTCCTTTCCTTTTGCGCCGCACGATCATTAGGCGGGGATATTTTTCCTTGAGAGAGATCCGCAAAAGGGGATAGGCCTTATCGTCTCGCAGGATCACGTTATAACGGGGACGGTGTTTTTTTATGAGATTGGCCTCCAGGATCAAGGCCTCTTTTTCGTTCCGGGTAATAATAGTCTCCAGCTCCTGGGCTTGGCGGAGGAGGCTAGCGGTCTTGAGGGTGGAAGGGGCAAGGTAAGAGGCCAGCCGGTGTCGCAGGTTTTTGGCCTTCCCTACGTAAAGGACCACCCCCCGGGGATCTTTGAAGAGGTAAACTCCAGGGGCCTCAGGCAGAGTCTTTAAGGTTTCAGGGCTAAGCTCCATCTTTCAGAACCACCGTTACCCAGGCCGCGGCCGCCTCTTCTCCCCAGCCCAGGCCTTCGGTAGTCTTGGCCTTGAATCCCACACGCTCTTCCGGGATTCCCAAAAGCCAGGCCAGGTTGGACCGGATCTTTTCCCGAAAGGGGGCGATCTTGGGCCTCTCAAGCACCAAAACCACGTCCACCTGCCAAGGCCGAAGCCCCTTTTCTTTCAACAGCCGTAAGGCTTCTTTTACGAAATAAGCGCTTTCCCGATCTTTGTAAATGGGATCGGTGTCTGGAAAAATGGTCCCTATATCCGGCAGGCCCGCGGCCCCTAACAAGGCGTCGGTTAAAGCATGTAACACTACGTCGGCATCGGAATGGCCTTGGAGTCCTTTAGAAGAGGGGACGGCGACCCCTCCCAAAATCAAAGGCCGGCCCTCTACCAAACGGTGCAGATCAAAACCTAGCCCTACTCGCATAAGTTCTCCCTCTATCCTTTGAGACTATCCCTAAGACTTTAGCTAAACGGCCCCATTTTTCTCTCGGTTTTCTCTTTTGGAGGCCACTTTTAAAAAGCAAGTTCCTTCAGAATTATAACCTGAAACTAGACCAAACCTATTTTTGTTAAGACTGAAGGCTTTTTTCGCCAGGGATAGCCCCTTTGCAAGAAGGCATAGCCTTCTATAATGCCAAGGGTATGGCTGCGATTCATCTGGTCCGAATCGGAGGGATAGCCATGGCCGGCTTGGCCGGTCTCCTCAAATATAAAGGCTTTCAGGTGAGCGGAAGCGAGCTCTCTCCCCCTTATCCCCCGGCTAAGGAGATCCTGGCCTCTTTGGGGATCAAACCTCGCCTGAAGTTTGATCCTTGTTTCTTAGGAAGTCAGTCCTGGGAGGCCTGGGTGGTGGGAAACGCGGTCTCAAAGACCCATCCGGAGGTGGGCTGGGCTCAGGAACAAGGGATTTCCCTTTATTCTCTGCCCCAGGCCTTAAAAAAGTGGATTTTTCCTGGAAAAAAGAACCTGGTGGTAGCAGGCACCCATGGCAAGACCACCACTACGGCCCTTTTGGCCTGGGCCCTAGAATATCTGGGCCTAAGCCCCACTTTTCTTATCGGAGGAGTGTTAAAGGATCGAGGGCTTAATTTTGGGGCTGGAGAAGGGCCTTATTTGGTGCTTGAGGGAGACGAATACGATAGTGCCTTTTTCGATAAGACCCCTAAATTCTGGCATTACTCTCCCTGGGGGGCCCTCCTTACCTCCGTGGAATACGACCACGCCGATATCTATCCTGATCTTAAGAGCTTAAAAGAGGCCTTTTCCCAGTTCGTACGGCAGATCCCGGAAGAAGGTTGGCTGGTCTTCTGTAACGACGATCCTGGGGCCCGGGAGATGGCCTCTCAAACTCCGGCTCGTAAGATAAGCTACGGGCTTCTTCCCACCTCAGACTACCGGCTGGAAGACCTTCAGGAAGGCCCGGAAGGGCTGGAAGGTCTGGAAGGTCTGGTCCGAACTCCTGGAGGCCGGAAACGGCTGAGCCTCCCCCTTTACGGAGTCCACAACGCCTTAAACGCCCTGGGAGCCGCGGCCCTTCTTGAAGCCTTGGGGTTTCCATGGGACGAGATTCAAGGGGCTTTGGCCTCCTTTCCCGGAGTGTCCCGTCGTCAGGAGGTCTTGCACCAGGGGCGGGTAGTGGTGGTGGACGATTTCGCCCACCACCCTACCGCGGTGAGGATTACCCTTTACGCTTTACGTAAGGCCTTTAGGCCCCAGCGGCTGCTTTTGATCTTTGAGCCCCGGACCGGAAGCAGCCGCCGTCGGGTCTTTGAGGAGGATTACTGGCGCAGCCTGGATATGGCGGATCTTTTGTGGCTTAAGGTCCCTCCAGGACTAGAGCGAGTGCCCCCGGAAGAAAGGATCGATCTTGAAAAGTGGGCCGAGGTCTTCCGAGCCAAAGGCTTGCCCTGTGAGGTCTTTGAGGAGCCCGAGGCGGCTTTGGCCTCTCTTAAAAGGATGGTGCGGGAAGGGGACCTGGTAGTTTACATGTCAAGCGCGGCTTGGAGGGAACTTTTAAACCCCTTGATAGATTATCTTCGCCAGCGTGGACTTTAGAGACCTTCGTTCTTATCAAGAATCTCTGGCCCGCAAGGCCGTCTTTGAAGACGGCCCGGAGCGGGTGACGCTGGTAGCCGGAGTGGATGTGGCCTATTCTAAAAAAGGCCCTTGGGCCTATCCGGCTTTGGTCCTTTTTTCTTGGCCTGATCTTGAAGAGCTAGACTGGAAGGGGCAAAGATCCCGGGTGGAGGTCCCTTATGTCCCAGGGTTTCTCTCTTTTCGGGAGGTTCCCCTCCTAACGCCCCTTTTTGAGGCTCTGCCTCAAAAACCCGACCTGGTCTTTGTGGACGGTCAAGGCAAGGCCCATCCTCGGCGCGCCGGACTAGCGGTTCACTTGGGGGTGGTCCTAGGGCTTCCCACCATCGGGTGCGCCAAGAAACCTTTGGTAGGGGAGTATGAACTTCCCCCGGATCAGCCCGGAGCGGCCTCTCCCCTTTGCGAAGGCCCGGAACTTTTGGGCTATGTCCTCCGTTCCCGTAAAGGGGTGAAACCCATTTTTGTCTCTCCAGGTCATCTTATTTCTCCGGAAAAGGCCCTAGAGTATACGCGGAAGGCCTTGCGAGGCTTTCGCCTGCCTGAGCCCGTCCGGAGGGCCCATCTCTGGGCTTCGGCTTTACGGAAGGAAGATGGCTAAAGTAGCGGTCATCATTGCGGCCTCTGGCAAAGGAGAACGTTTCGGAGCCCAAATCCCTAAACAGTTCCTCAAAGTGAAAGGGCATCCTGTCTTGGCGTACAGCCTAGCCCCTTTTGAAGATCACCCTCAAGTGGAAGAGGTCCTGATTGCCACTCGCCCAGAATGGCTGGCCCAAGTGGCCTCTTTAAAGACGCATTACGGTTGGACTAAAGTGAGCCAGATTGTCGCCGGAGGAGAGACCCGCCAGGATTCGGTTTATCAAGCCTTTAAAAATCTTTCCCCGGAAGTAGAGATCGTCCTGGTCCACGATGCCGCTCGGCCGCTGGTTACCACGGAACTTATCTCCCGGGTCATCGAAGGGGTTAAAAATTGGGGGGCAGCCCTTTGCGCCATCCCGGTACGGGATACGGTGAAAGAGGTTTCGAGCCAGGGGCGCATCTTGCGTACCCTGCCGCGGGAGGGGCTTTACCTGGCCCAGACCCCTCAGGGGGCTTGGCGAGGATGGCTGGCAGAGGCCTACCAGAAGGCCCAGGGCCGGGTCTACACCGACGAGGCCTCTTTGCTGGAAGCCGCCGGCTATGAGGTCTATGTGGTGCCCGGCAGTTTCCAAAACTTGAAACTTACCTACTCCGAGGATCTAGAAATTTTAGAAAAATGCCTCCCCCCTTTAAAACAACCTGATAGAAAAGTTTGAAGATCTTGGTCCAAGGATTTTCTTTTTAAAAGCTCTTTTCCCCTTGACACCAAGGCCAAAATGTGAGGAGATATAAGGCAAAAAAGAAGGAGGGAGAGATGTTTTTCCATAAGGCCAAGAGGTTTCTGGCGGCAGGAGCCTTGACTTCCCTTTTGGTTCTGCCCTTAGGCTGTGGGACCTGTAAGCAGGATCAGGCTTCGGTAGATAAATGTTTGCAGGCCACCCAGGAGGCTAAGGCCGCGGCCGAGGAGGCTAAAAAAGTTCGGGATGAGATTCAGGCTCAAATGGCGGCCCAGTTAGCCCGGATCGAAGCGGCTGCTAAACAGGCCGCCATGGCGGCCGAGCGGGCTGACGCCGCGGCTAATCGGGCGGCGGAGGCGGCTAATCGAGCCAACGCTGCGGCGGCTAAGATGGAAAGGATCTTCGAAAAATCCCTACGTAAGTAGTGGATTCAAGGTTTTAAACTAGCTTAGGAGTTCTTTCATAGTTGGGAGAAGGGGCCTTTTCGTGGGAAGCAAAGGCCCCCAGCCTCATTTTTTAGGCGAGCCTCAGGTTCGCCTAAGTAGAAGAACAGGAATTAAGATTGGGAAGCTTCTCCGGTGGTTCCCACCAGATAGGGTAGGCCGTCTTTTTTCTTGAGGGCCTGTTTTACCTTCCAAAAGTCAAGCCTAATTTTCCGGCCCAAACGTTTCTGAAGGGTGAAACTCTGCTCTATGATCACCTTTAAAGGTTCTGGGAAACGTTTTTCAAGGTCGGGAAAGGCCTGAAGGTAGACCTCCGTTCCTTTTACCCCCAATTTGAAAGGCTGATAAAGGACCTTTACGGGGGTGCCCACCGGGACTAAAGGGTAAAGGACCTGAATGTCTTCCGGATAAAGCCGGATACAGCCGTGGCTCACCCGGCGTCCGATGCCCCAGGGCTTGTTGGTGCCATGGATGGCATAGGCCCCTCGGGAAAGATACAAAGCGAACTCCCCTAAGGGATTGTCAGGGCCTGGGGGCACCACCGGGGGCAAGGTGGGATCTTCTTCTCTTATGGACTCCGGCACATGCCAGTAGGGCTTTTCTTTTTTCCGATAAACCAGATAAAGCCCTTCGGGGGTAAGTTTACCTTCGGTGCCAATCCCTATGGGGGCGGTATAGACCACCTTCTTTCCCCCTTCCACCCGGTAGTAATAAAGACGCATCTCCGGAAGATTCACGATGAGGCCGCTTAAATTTTCCACCGGAAGGACGTACATCCGGGGCAACACGATCTTACGCCCCGCGGGAGGCACCCAAGGATCTACGCCAGGGTTGGCTAGGATCAGCTGGTTATAACCCAGACCGTAAAATCGGGCCACATCCAGCAGGGTCTCCTTTCCTGAAAGGGTGTGCTCTTCAATCTCTCCCACCACCGTTTCCCCCGGTTCCAAGGGGAAACGGTCCAGAGCCGGGACCGTTGAGACCCAAAAGAGGACCAAGAGTAGCCCCAAGAGCGCTTTCATGCTAAAAAATTTTAAACTAAGATTTTGACTTTTAGCAAAGCCCCCCGCATAGGCCTTGTGCTAGCATAGCCCTAAAGAGAGGTTAAGACCAAACTTTGGAGAGGTAAATATGTCCAAAGAAAAAAGGGTTTTCTCCAGCATCTTGGAGCTAATTGGAAACACCCCTTTAGTAAAACTCAGGCGGATCAAGGTCAAACCCCGGGTGGAGATTTGGGCTAAGCTTGAGTCTTTCAATCCTGGAGGCTCGGTCAAAGACCGAATCGCCCTTTCCATGATCGAGGAGGCTGAGCGGCAGGGGATCCTTACCCGGGAAAAGATCGTGGTGGAGGCCTCAAGCGGCAATACCGGGATCGGGCTGGCCATGGTCTGTGCGGTCAAGGGCTACCGGTGTCTCATCGCCATGCCGGAGTCGGCTTCCATTGAGCGGCGCAAGATCATGCAGGCCTACGGGGCCGAGATCTTGCTCACTCCGGCGGCTAAAAGCACTGATGGGGCTATTGAGGCCGTCTACGAGATGGTCCGGGCCGAGCCTGAAAGGTATTTTAACCCGGATCAATTCAACAACCCCGCCAACTGGAAGATGCACTACCGCACCACCGGGCCTGAGATCTGGCGCGACACCGAAGGCCGGGTGACCCACGTGGTGGCCTCCATGGGCACCACCGGGACCTTGATGGGGCTGGCCCGGTATTTTCGCGAGAAGGCCCCGGAGGTCAAGGTCATCGGCGTGGAGCCTGTACCGGGGCACAAGATCCAGGGCCTCAAAAACATGAAAGAGTCTTACCCTCCTGGGATTTACGACAAACACCTACCGCACCAGATCGTAAACGCAAACGATGAAGAGGCCTTTGAGCTGGCTCGACGCCTGGCCCGGGAAGAAGGGATCTTGGTGGGCATGAGTTCCGGGGCGGCCCTGGCTGGGGCCTTAAAGGTAGCCCAGGGGCTTGAAGAAGGGCTGGTGGTGGTGATCTTTCCCGACGGCGGAGAGCGCTATCTTTCCACTCCCCTTTGGGTCTTCCCCGAGCCCCCCAAAAAAGAAGACTTCTGTCTCACCAACACCCTCACCCAACGAAAAGAGGTCTTTAAACCTCAGGAGGCCGGAAAGGTCAAGATTTACACCTGCGGGCCCACTCTGAACCGGCGTCCCCATCTAGGGCTTTACCGGCGGATGTTTACGGCGGACCTTTTGCGTCGTTACCTGGAATTCCAAGGCCTCGAAGTCACCCAGGTGGTGAACCTTACCGACTTTGACGACAAGACCCTGGCGGCGGCCGAGGCTGCGGGCGAACCCCTAAAATCCTTCACGGCCCGTTGGGAAGAGGTCTTCTTTGAGGAACTAGATTTCTTGGGAATAAAGAGGGCCCAGCATTATCCCCGGGTGAGCGAGCATTTAGAGGAGATGCTAGAGCTTACCCGGAAACTCCTTCAGAAGGGTGTAGCCTACGAGAGGTATTCCTCGGTCTATTTTGACGTCTCCAAGCTTCCGGACTACGGAAAACTCTCCGGAGTGGACCCCGAGGCCTTGCGCCCCGGGGTAACGGTGGACCTTGACGATTATGAAAAAGACGCCCCCGCGGACTTTACCCTCTTTAAACGGGTTACCATCCAAGAGCTTAAGCAAGGCCATTTCGTAGACACCGAGTGGGGCAAGGTGCGCCCTGGTTGGCACATCCAATGCGCGGCCTTGGCCTTAAAATACTTGGGGGAAGAGTTTGATATCCACACCAGCGGGACGGACCTCCTCTTCCCCCATCATGAAAACGAGCGGGCCATCGCCAAGGCTCTAACCGGAAAGGAGCTTTGCCGGTTCTGGTTGCACTCGGCCCTGGTGCTTTTTTATGGGCGCAAGATGTCGGTTTCAGCCGAAAACGAGGTCACCTTGGAGGATCTCCGCCAGCTGGGCTATAACGGCCGGGAGGTTCGTTTTCTTTTCCTGCGCACCCATTACCGCAAACCCTTGAATTTCACTTGGAAGGCCATGGAAGAAGCCCGCAAGGCCCTTTCCAATCTCACCCTTTTTAACGCCTTGCTGACCAGTGCGCCGCCTGGGCCCAAGGAAAAACAGCAAGAATTGATCCTTGAAGAGCTTGAGGAAGGGTTTGTCTCGGCCATGAACGACGACCTCAACACCCCTCAAGTGGTGGCGGAACTCTTCCGTTTTTCCCGGCGCCTTTACCCTTATTTGACCCAAACGGGTCTTCCTGAAGACCTGAGGACCCGGGCTTTGACCCTTCTTAAGAATCTGGATCAGGTCTTGGGGGTCTTGAGTTTTCCGACCTCGGTGGAGGACTCAGAGGTCTTAGAGGTGCTTCGTCAGCGAGAGGAAGCCCGGAAACAGGGCCAATTTGAAAAGGCCGATGCCTTGCGGACTCTTCTGCGCGAGCGGGGATACTTGGTGATCGACACCGCTTGGGGGCCCAAGGCCTTTGCCCTGGAAGATGGCCGGGATTCTTGAAGACCTCCTGCTAGAAATCTATCATCGGCTTTACCACCATTTCGGCCCCCAAGGCTGGTGGCCGGCGGAGACCCCCTTTGAGGTCTGCGTGGGGGCCATCCTTACCCAAAACACCAACTGGCAAAACGTAGAAAAGGCCCTAGCAGGCCTGAAGGCCCGGGAGCTCCTTTCCCCCGAGGCCTTGGCCGAGGTCCCTTTAGAGGTCCTAGCCGAACTTATCCGCCCGGCGGGCTATTTCCGGGTGAAGGCCCAGCGCCTGAAACACTTCCTTTCTTTTCTTATGGAAGAATATCAGGGGAAGCTAGAGCTTATGGCCCAGGAGGAGCTTGAGACCCTGCGGCCCAAGCTTTTGGCCGTAAAAGGCATCGGGCCCGAGACTGCCGATAGCATCCTCCTTTACGCCTTGGAAAAACCGGTCTTTGTAGTGGACGCTTACACCAAACGGCTCCTTCTACGGCATGGCCTGACCACCGAAGAGGCCGGCTATCACGAGCTTCAGGAACTTTTCATGCGGAACCTGCCGCGGGACCCCCGGCTCTATAACGAGTATCACGCCCTGCTGGTGGCCTGCGGCAAGACTTATTGCCTTAGCCGAAAACCTCGCTGCGCGGAGTGTTGCCTGGAAGGTCTGGCGTTAGGCTAGATATTTTTTCCGGACCACCTCAATGGGCTCTGGCGGGCCCAGATAAAAGCCCTGGGAGTAATCGATTTCCAGTTTCTTAACCCAGCGGTAGATCTCCTCGTCGGCCACAAATTCGGCGATGGTCTTAATGCCCACCTGGCGGGCGAAGTTCACTACCGCCCCCACCAGGACGCGCACGTTTTCTTCCTGGGGAAGGCGCCGGATGAGGCTTCCGTCAAGCTTGAGGTAATCGATTCTAAGCTCGATAAGTCGCTCCAGATTGGAATAGCCGCTTCCAAAATCGTCAACCGTTATCTGGCAGCCCAGACGTTTTAACTCCTGTAGAAAATCCAAGACCAGGGCGTAATTTCGGATCTGCTCGGTTTCCAAGACCTCAAAGACCATCCGTTGCGGTTCCACTAGGAATTTCTCCTTGGCGGCCCCTTGCAAGTGCTGGAGCAGGAATTCCTTCACTTCGGCGGACTCAAAATCCTGGAAAGAAAGGTTGATGGAAACCTTGAAGGGCAGGTCCTTAAAATCGGCTAAGGCCCGTTGAATCACCTGTTTGGTGATCTCCGGGTAGAGCCCTACCTTTTTGGAGATCTCTAAAAATTTGGAGGGAGGAATCACCGTGCCGTCGTCTTCTATCATTCGCACCAGGGCCTCGAATTTTTCTATCTTTCCAGTGGTGTTGTGAAAGATGGGTTGATAATAGGGGATGATCCGGCCTTCCTGGAGCGCTTGGCGGGTCTTTTTGATCCATAACATCCGTTCTTCATAAAAGGGTTTGCGTTTTTCTTGGGGCGAAACCAGTATAGATAGCTTTTCGCAGTTTTTTTTCCCCTCCTTTAAGGCGTCGTAAGCAAAGACTAAGAGCTTCTCGGGATAGGCACAATCCGAAACCGCTGCACTAAAGAAATTAAGGTATATTTCCTCTTTTTTCCAATAAAAGGGGGCCTCTTCCAACTTTTTTAAGCCTTTGCGGGCCATCTCTAAGAAGGCCTCCCGGGAGAGGCCCTCTTTTCCTAAATCTGCCAGGACTGCAAACTCGTCAGGCCCTACGCGGTAAGCCTGAAAGGGGAAAATCTGACGCAACTTGGACGCCAAGTCCTTTAATATCTGATCTCCGCAGTCCTCCCCGCACACGTAATTGAGGTCCTTGAAGTTGTGGATGTCCAAGAGGAAAAGGGCCGGCGCCTCGGCCTTAAGAAGTTCCTCTAAGAGTTTGTCACGGTTGGGAAGTCCAGTGAGACGGTCGTAGTAATGGAGGAAATAGATCCGTTCCAGATTCTGTTTTAGGGCCCTTACGGATTGGTTTAAGACTTGGGCTACCTTTCCGATCTCATCCGCACTATCAAGCTCGATACGGGCCGAGAGATCGCCTTGGGCGATACGCTCGGCCCCTTGGGAAATGACCCTCAACTTGCGCATTACGTCCCGGTAAGAGAGGTAAAAACTCGAGCAGAAGAAGATAAACATAAAGGAAAGCAAGAGAATGGAAAGAAACCAGTCCCGGATTAAAGACCTCTTTTTCTGATTTAGGCGCTGGATCAGGTCTTGGGTCAAGCGCGAATAGACTTCTAAAAAGGTATCTATAACCCCCGAGGCGATCTGAAAATAGGTGGAGGGGGCCAAAGGGCTCTCCGGCCTTAAGGAGATCAAGGTCTCGCTTTGGGTCAAAAATTCAGACAGTTCTTGATAAGCGGTCTTTAACAGCAAGATGGTCTCGGTGGGGAAGCGGATGTTTTTTACCGTCCACTCCAAGGCCCCGCCGTAACCATTGGCGGTGGCATAGAGACGGAAGAGCGTCTTTTGAAGGGCGGGGTTCTTTTTCTCTTGGGCCAGGTATCCACTTCCCAGACCTCTAATACGTCCTAAGATCTCGATTAATTTGGGCAGTTCGATCAAGGCTACTTCCGCCAAGGTTCGAACGTAAAGATCGGGGTCTTGAAAAAGGGCGTGCCGATGCCCTTCGGATTCCATTAGACCCAAGAGCATGAGTATTAGGCGACTGTGGCTCCAAAAATTTTCTTCTGGACTTCCCTGAAAGACCGAGATTCGCAAGTTCAGAAACTGAGTTTTAACGGCTTCCAGCTCTTTAATCTCGGAGGCCTGGTCCTCTTTTAAGGCCCCTTCGATCTCTTTGAAGGTGTCCTGGAACCTCCTTTCTAGCTCCTCCAGTCGAGGCCGCAACTCTTTTCTTTCAGGAGCTGTGAGATATAGATAGCTCCAGCCCCGATGACGTTGGAGGACGTCCATGAGGGTGACGTAACCAGGCAGGTGCTTGGCCCCGGTGATCTCTTTCCCCAAGATCCTGATCTCAGGCCAGCTCCGATAGGCCAGATAGCCCATCCCCAAAAACCAAGGGATCAGAGCCAGGGTCTGCAACAGAAGTAACCTTCGCTTTAAAGTTAACTTCATATATCTTTATTTCGGAATTTTATCCGAAGAGATAACGCACTCCTTCAGCGTTGGCAAGTCCAGTTTTAATTTTAACTTAAAATTTACAAATTTCAGATAGATTTGGATCTTTTTTGAGCTGAAATAGAAAATACGATAAATAAAAAGAACGATCTAAGAGGAAATTTTTTCTAGAGAGATTTCGTTTTTTGGGGAGGCTATACTCCACCCATTTTCCTTGGATTAGCCCCTGAATTTTTAAGGGGGGCTTTGGTGTCATCCAGTTCCCTCCCCTTGGGGATTAAAGGATAAGATGAATATTTGACCGGCCTACTCCGGAAAGGAGGAATTTCTCAAGGCTTTATTCTTCGGAGGTTTTCTAGATTTTGTACCCCAACCGGCCTTTAAGCTTGAGTTTGGCGATACTTACAGATAAGGTGTGGGATTAATCCCCCGTCACGGATGAGGTCCTGCATAAAGGGCGGCAGGGGCTTCACCTTGTAGACCTTCCCTTGGGTTAAGTTTCGAATCTCGCCGGCCTCCACGTCGATTTCAATCTCGTCTCCTTCTTTTATATCTCGGCTGGCCTCAGGGCTCTCTAAGATGAGGAGCCCGGTGTTGAAGGCGTTGCGGTAAAAGATACGGGCGAAGCTTTCGGCGATGACGCAGGCGATGCCCGCGGCCTTGATGGCCACCGGAGCGTGCTCCCGCGAGGAACCGCAGCCAAAATTCTTGCCCGCCACGATGATGTCTCCTGGGCGGACCTTCTTCACAAACTCCGGGTCGGCGTCTTCCATACAGTGTTGGGCCAGCTCTTTGGGATCGGTGGTGTTCAGGTAACGGGCCGGAATAATGACGTCGGTATCAATATTGTCTCCAAACTTAAAGGCGCGTCCTCGAATAATATTCATACCCTACTCCTTAAATTTTTGTCTTTGTCTTCCTAAAAAAGACCCAAAATCCAAGTATGCTAACTTCTACCACTAAAACTATTAAGTCTTTAATCTTTTCGCAATTTTCTCAGGATTTCGTCTGCAATCTAAAATCGCATATACTATAACCTCATCCCTTTTGAGCTTATAATATACTGCATAAGGAAACCTTTTAGACAACATTCTGTAGAAACCAAAAAATTTCTGATGAATCCCTGCATACAAATGAAGAGAATCGATATCAGAAAATAAAGAGTTGAGAAAATAATCTCCTAATCCCTCCTTTTGTTTTTATAAAAAATATAACCTTCTAACAGATCTCGTTTAGCAGATTCAAGGATTTTGATTTTCATCAATAAGTTTTAAAATTTCTTTTTTAGTTTGTTGCCAATTCAGAACTTTTTCTTTATTTTCTTTTACTCTTTTTTCCCGAGCTAACAATTCATCTCCATGCCAAGCTGGCGAAGGTACATCTTTTTCTGTTTTTAGTAAGTCATTCCATATAAATTCTATCAATTTGAGTTTATCTTCGATGGTTAAATTATTAAGATTGATCTGCATTTTCCTTCCTCCTGATCCCTTCCCAGAGGGAGAGGGCTTGATAAAATGGCCCGTTTTTCAAAAGTCTCATTAATAATTTAACCTATAGGCCTAGCTCTTGGGGGCTTCCAATGCGTCCCAAGATCGCTGAAGCCGCCGCTACCGCAGGCCCGGCCAGATAGACCTCGCTTTCCGGATGCCCCATGCGCCCTACAAAGTTGCGGTTGGTGGTGGCCACGGCTCTTTCGCCTTTGGCTAGGATCCCCATGTGCCCCCCCAGACAGGGGCCGCAGGTAGGGGGCGAAACAATGGCCCCTGCTTCCAGAAAGACTCTCAAGTATCCCTTTTTTAAGGCCTGTTGGTAAATACTGGGGGTGGCTGGAATTATAATAGTCCGCACGTTAGGATGCACCTTGCGGCCTTTAAGGATCTTAGCCGCCACTGCCAGGTCTTCCAGGCGGCCGTTGGTGCAGGAGCCGATCACCACCTGATCGATGGGGATCTCGGGGATCTCGGTTACCGGCCGGGTGTTTGAGGGCAGGTGGGGGAAGGCCACCTGGAGGTCGATTTTCGAGCAGTCGTATTCCCGCACCTCTAAAAAGCGAGCCTTGCGGTCGCTCTTGTAGATCCGAGGCTCGCGCTGGGCGCGCTGACGAACGTAACTTAGGGTCTTACGATCCGCTTCTATAAGCCCCACTTTGCCCCCGGCCTCGATGGCCATGTTGGCCATGGTAAACCGGTCGGCCATGGAAAGGCGGCGGATGACCTCCCCGCTAAATTCCATGGCCTTGTACAAGGCCCCGTCTACCCCGATGTCCCCGATGGTGTAAAGGATCAGGTCCTTTCCTGAGACCCAGGGCTTGAGTTCTCCCCGATAGACAAACCGGATGGTCTCTGGCACTTTGAACCAGGTGCGGCCAGTGATCCAAGTGGCTGCGAGATCCGTGGAGCCCACCCCGGTGGCAAAGGCCCCCAAGGCTCCGTAGGTGCAGGTGTGGCTGTCGGCTCCGATCACGATGTCTCCCGGTACTACCAGGCCCTGCTCAGGCAAAAGGGCGTGTTCGATTCCACAGGCCCCGCCTTCATAATAGTGTTTAATCCCAAAACGGCGGGCGAACTCCCGGCAGATCCGTACTTGCTCCGCGCTCTTGATATCTTTGTTGGGGGTGAAATGGTCCATCACCAAAACGATGCGCTCCGGGTCAAAGACCTGGTTGATCCGAGTCTCTTCAAAGATCTTGATGGCCAAAGGGGCCGTAATATCGTTGGCCAGGGTGAGATCCACCGGCACTTCCACCAATTCGCCCGGCTCCACCGCTTCCAGCCCGGCGCGGTCCGCCAGGATCTTTTCCGCCATGGTCATGGGTCGTTTCATCCTTAACCTCCCTCAAAGATCCTAACTTAATTACCCCCTTAAGGCCTTTTAGACAAGTTCCGGCCCTTTGCGCCCGCCCAAACTCCTTTAAGATAAATCTCGTGATGCAAGGCCGTTTTCCAAGTCCTTTTAAAGGTTCGGAAAAAGAGCTAGGTTCTGCCGCCAGGGACTTAGCCTTTCTCTTAGATCGGGGCTATCCCACCCAGGCCGGCCTCAAACTGGTAGGGGATCGTTACCAGTTAAAGGCCTCCCAGCGGGAGCTTCTGCTCCGGGCCGTGGTCCCCCGCCCCCGGGCCCAAGCTCGGCGCCGAAAGAAGGTGCGAGCGCTGGAGCTTAAAGGCCGATGGGTGACGGTGGACGGATATAACGTGCTGGCCACTCTGGAACACGCCCTTCGGGGCTATCCCATGGTGCTGGCCCGAGACGGCTTTGTGAGGGACGCCGTTAAGGCCGGTCCCAGGGTAAAAATCGAACATTTAGATCGCCTTTGGCCTTGTTGGGCCCGCTTTTTTAAACGTTACCGGCCCCGGTTTTTAGGGCTTTACCTAGATGCGCCAGTTTCCGGAAGCGGTCTTTTGGCAGCTCGCCTGCGGGCTTTCTTTAAAAAAGAAGGTCTCCCAGGGGAGGCCTTGGCTATCCCAGAGGCCGAGCGCCGGGTCCTAGAAGGAGAGATAGTCTGCACCGCCGACGGGGCCTTGCTAGATCAGGCGGAAAAGGTCTTTGATCTAGCAGGCTTTTTACTGCGATATTATTTGAAACTTCCCCTAATCCGGCTTTTCAAGGGATAGGGCCGGGGCAAAAAGGATCCCGGTCTTCCCAGGGATTTCCTCCTGAGGTGGCTATCACCGCCATGCAGCCCCGACAAACCGCCATCAGACGACATTCCCAGCAGGCCCGGGGGCCTTCTCGGTATCTCCGGGCCCGGGGAGAGCGATAAATCTCAAGCAGGGACTGTCCAGGCATTCGGCCTAGGTAAGAGGGAAACTTGCGGCAGGCGTGGACTTCTCCGTCTGGAAGCAAGGCCACAAAATTAAAGGCCGCCCCACACCCATAACCGGTACAACCTCCCACCAACTCTTCCTCCCTCTGATAAAGCAAGCGGTTAAAGAGGTTGTCCTTGAGGTGGAGATAAGGAAGTCCCTCCCGAGCCTTCCAAAAGCTCTCGAGGAGATGCTCGAACCGGTCCTGAGCGGCTGGCATCAAGTTGGCCCCTTCTCCTATCAGGGCCAAACGGTTGAAGGTGAAGCTGTCCACCCGGCCTTTAAGGACCCGGGCCAGAGGAAAGACCTCTTCCAGGTTCCCCGCGTGAAGGGTCAACATGACCGCGGCCGGAATCTCGTATTTCTGAAGGAGTTCAAGAAATTTTAGCGTGCGTTTGAAGTGCCCCGGCCCCCGAATAAAATCGTTGTAGGCCTCAAGCCCTTCTAGGCTTACTTGATAAAAGGCCGGAGGCTCGATCTCGGAAAGACGGGCCAACCATTCTTCCGGTACAGGATTTCCCAAGACCGCCAAGGTGAAACCCCTCTCAGCAGCCTCCCAGTAAAGTCTTTCAAAATAGGGGTAAAGAAAGGGGTTTCCTCCAGAGAAAGAGATCTGACCTTGAACGCCCAAGGCCTCACAAAACTCGTAGAAGTCCTCCAAGATCTTGAGGGCTTCTTTCCAGGTAAGGGCCCGACGGTCCGACCGATCGTAACAGTGGCGACAGGTCAGATCACAGCGGTGCGTAAGGTGCCACTGTAAAGTGAAGACCTCCGCCCGACGGAACTCTTCCCGTGGGAACCAGGCCCTCTGATAAGGGGGCTCCTCCCGGATTACCAGACTAGGTTCGGTTTGGGCATACCCCTTTTCTCGGGCCCACCAGAGAGCCTGCCAGAGGATCCTCCGAGGGACCCCTTCTTTTTGAGCGATTTCTGAGAGCGATTCTTCTGCGGTGAGTAACTTGAGGGCTAATAAATCCGTCGGATCGGCGCGCTTGGTTTTCCAGCTTCCAGTAGAGGGATCTTGCCACTTAAGTTCCCATCTCTCCCCCTTCTGTTCCACCGAGAGGGTGGGGAGTAGAAAAAACTTTTGCATCTATTAAGGCCTACCAGGCCTTAAGGCTAAGCTCAACCACTCTTGCCAGCCGGTTTTTGGGGACTTTCCTTTTGGGCGGCTCCGCCACCCGCTTTCTGGGCTCACGCGCTCTCGCCCTTGGGAGCAGTGGCGCTACAACCGGCTCCTAGGGCTAAGAGGGCCGAAATACTAAGACCAGCGACTAATTTTTTAATTTCCTCTTTTTTCATAAAATTTTTCCTCCTCTTTAGGGGTATTTTTAAACTTATAGCTAATTTTTATTAGAGTGTCAAATTTTTACTTTAAGATCTATCGGTATTCTCTAAGAATGACGGTTACTTTCAAGAGCTTCTTATTGACAGAAAGGGGGATTCGTGTAATTAGGACAGGGTGAGGCACATTTTTATATAAAGGAGAGTGCAAAATGAAAGAGATAAGGCTTCACGGTCGAGGAGGACAAGGGGCGGTAACCTCTGCCGAATTGATTGCGGTGGCAGCCATCAATCAAGGCAAATACGCCCAGGCCTTCCCCAGCTTTGGTCCTGAAAGGCGAGGGGCTCCGGTGCAGGCCTTTGTGCGGGTAAGTGAGACCCCCATTCGGACCCGAGAAAAGATCTATTTTCCGGACGTAGTCCTGGTGCTAGATCCCTCTTTACCTTCCATCGTGAAGGTCACGGCGGGGCTCAAGGAAGATGGTATAGTGATTCTCAATTCCAATAAAGACGAAAAGACCTTGAGGGAAATGCTGGGGGGCTGGGAAGGTCCGCTGGCGGTGGTGGATGCCACCAAGATTGCCTTAGAAGAACTGGGGCTACCCATTACCAACACCACCATGTTGGGGGCCTTTCTGAAGGCCACAGGTTTAGTGGACCAGGGTTATTTAGAAGAGGCTTTGGAAGAGCGGTTCGGGCGCTTGGCAGAAAAGAACAAGAAGGCCATGGCCCGGGCTATCCAGGAAACTAAGATCTATCAATAAAGGAGTGTGGCCATGCCCAAAGGAAAAGACTCTGCTTTAATGAGTTGGAAAGAGGTGCCTTTTGGATGTTATATCCTGGAGGCCGGCAATTCGGTCCGTTTCCGAACCGGAGATTGGCGTTCCTTTCGTCCGGTATTGGACAAGGAGAAATGCATAAAGTGTGGGCAGTGTTATATCATGTGCCCTGAGCCGGCCTATGAACCTGACGAAGAGGGCTACTTCATTGTTAACCTAGAATACTGCAAGGGTTGCGGTATTTGTGCCCAGGTTTGTCCTAAAGGGGCCATTACTATGGTGGTAGAGGAGGTTTAGTCATGGGCAAACGTATAGCCAAAGAGGTTTCCATCGCGGTGGCGGAGGCCGTCAAGCAATGCAACGTAGACGTGATCGCCGCCTATCCCATAACTCCCCAGACCCACATTGTGGAACACCTGAGCGAACTAGTGGCCAACGGGGAGCTAGACGCCGAGTATATCACGGTGGAGTCCGAGCATTCGGCCCTTAGCGCTTGTTTGGGGTCGGTGGCCACCGGGGCCCGCACCTTTACTTCCACGGCGGCTCAAGGGCTAGCCCTTATGCATGAGATCCTTTTTATTGCTCCGGCCTTAAGGCTTCCGGTGGTCATGGTGGTGGCCAACCGGGCCCTTTCGGCCCCTATTAGCATCTGGAATGACCATGCTGACATTATGGTGGAA
>JALWWR010000070.1 GCA_026993045.1 Thermodesulfatator sp. | reverse complement strand
GGCCGTCCTTAAGGCCATCGAGAAAGATTTAGAGGACCGCGGTTTTCCTGGAGTTTGGGGATATCCAAGGGGAGATTTGGCTTGGGTGCGCCGGTTTGAAGTAGGGGCGGCCCTCAACCGGCTCCGAACCCTAAAGGCCCGACCCAAGACCTCATGAGACTTACCTATTATCACCTGAGTCTCCTTTTTACCCTTTCTGCCCTCCTGGCCTTGAGTCTTATCTTGGCCGGGCTTTATTTCTATTGGCACCTGGATCTGCCGGATATCTCTACCCTTAAACATTACCGTCCCCCGGCGGTCACCGTGGTCTTAGATCGGAGGGGAGAGGTGCTAGCCTATTGGTACCAAGAACGGCGCTTTCCGGTCTCTTTGGATCAAATCCCTCCCTATTTGATTCAAGCCTTTGTGGCCGCGGAGGACGCCCGCTTTTACGAACACCAAGGGGTGGACTTTATCAGTATTCTCCGAGCTATAGTGGCGGATATCCGGGCTGGACGCGTAGTCCAAGGCGGAAGCACCATCACCCAGCAGGTGGCCCGCTCTCTTCTTCTTTCCCGGGAGAAGACCTTGCGACGGAAGATCCGGGAGGCCTTTTTAGCCTGGCAGATCGATAAGGCCCTCTCCAAGGACGAGATTCTCACCATCTATCTTAACCATATCTACCTTGGGGCTGGGGCTTACGGGGTGGAGGCCGCCGCCCGCACTTATTTCGGAAAACACGTCTGGGAACTGACCCTTCCGGAGGCCGCCCTTATCGCTGGTCTCACCCCCGCCCCTAGCCGTTATAACCCCCTTCAGCATCCCGAGCTGGCCCTTAAAAGACGGGCCTATGTCTTACGCCGCATGGCCGAGGAAGGTTATCTCTCCTGGGAGATAGCGGAAAAGGCCCAAAAGGCCCCCCTGAGGCTTCACCCGGAGGACTTTTCCCCGGAACCCCTGGCAGGCTATTTTTTACAGGCCTTACGGCCCTGGTTGGAAGATCTCTTGGGGGCCGAAGCCCTCTTGACCGAGGGGTACCGGATTTATACCACCCTGGATCTGGCCTGGCTTAAAAAGGTTCAGCCCCGAGTTGTTCAGAGCTTAGAGGCTATCGCCCGGCGTCACCAAGAAAAGGAGGTGCCTCAGGGAGCGGTGGTCTGTTTGGAAAACGGCAACGGAGCCGTGAGACTCCTTATAGGAGGACGGGACTTTAAGGAAAGTCAATATAACCGGGCCCTTTCAGCTAAACGCCAGCCGGGTTCGGCCTTCAAGCCCTTCCTCTGGGCCCGGGCCTTGGAAGAAGGCTTTTTGCGGCCCGATTCCCTGGTGGTGGACGAACCGGTGATTTTGGAAGGCTCCCAGCCGGATCACTTTTGGCGTCCCCGCAACTTCGACCACCAGTATTTAGGTATCATCTCTTTACGCTTAGCTCTGGTGGAATCCCGGAACACGGTGGCGGTAAAGATTGCCCGGGCCCTGGGGATAGCCAACGTGGTGGATACGGCCCGGGCGGTAGGGATCACCTCTCCGCTTCCTCGCAATTACTCCATCGCCTTAGGAACAGCTGGCTTTACCCCTTTAGAGCTCACCCGGGCCTACACCGTGTTTCCCAATCAAGGACGCCTGGTGGCCTACCAATGGGTGGAGAGGATTTTAGACCGGGAGGGGCGGGAGATTTATCGTCTAAAGCCCCTTTTTCAGCGGACTTTTTCCCCAGAGACCGCCTATATCCTCACCTTCTATTTGCAAGAGGTGGTGAGGGAAGGAACCGGAAAGTGCGCCCGGGCCCTGGGAGTTCCAGCCGCGGGGAAGACCGGCACCACCGACCGGTATCAAGACGCCTGGTTCATAGGATTCACCCCCCGTTACAC
>JALWWR010000069.1 GCA_026993045.1 Thermodesulfatator sp. | reverse complement strand
CACCAAGACCGCCAATACCGACTGGGCGGGGAGGTCTTCATGGTGAGCGGCAATGGCGTTTACAATCTCTTCATCCTCGCCGTACTTGCGGGCCAGATCCGCCCCAATCAAGGCGTGGGGACCTTCTTGTTCATAGTCCACGGCCTTGCCAATATCATGCAGCAGCCCCGCCCTTTTGGCCTTTTTCACATCCAACCCTAGTTCTCCGGCCATCACCCCGCAGATAAAGGCCACCTCCATGGAATGCTGGAGGACGTTCTGGGTGTAACTGGTCCGATAGCGGAGTTTACCTAGAAGTTTGATCAACTCCGGATGCAAGCCATAGACCCCCACGTCAAAGGCCGCCTTCTCCCCGGTTTCCTTGATGGTGACCTCCATCTCCTCTTCTACCTTTTGCACCACCTCCTCGATCCGGGCGGGATGGATCCGGCCGTCGGCTACCAGCCGTTCCAAGGCCTGCCGGGCAATCTCCCGCCGCACCGGATTAAAACAGGAAAGCACCACCACTTCCGGAGTGTCGTCAATAAGCACGTCTACCCCGGTGGCGGCCTCAAAGGCCCGGATGTTACGCCCCTCGCGCCCGATAATGCGCCCTTTCATATCTTCGCTGGGTAAGGGCACCACGGAAACGGTCTTCTCCGTAACGAATTCCGCGGCGCATCGGGAAATAGCCAGGGCCAGGATTTCCTGGGCTTTGCGTTTGGCCTCTTCTTTGGTTTCGGACTCCACCCGCAGGAGGATGCGAGCCGCCTCTTCCCGGGCCTCTTCTTCCACCCGGGAAAGAAGAATCTCCCGAGCCTCCTCTTCGCTGAGATGGGCCACTTCTTCGAGCTTTTTCTTTTCTTCTTGGATCAAGGCCTGGAGTTCTTCTTCTTTACGCCGCAACTCTTCTTGGGTCTTTTCCACCTCAGCCCGCTGGGCCCGTAGAGTCTCTTCCAGACGCTGGATCTCTTTTTCGCGGACGTTAATCTGCTCTTCCCGCTGGGCCAGCTTGATCTCTTTGCTTTCGATCTCCTTTAGTTTTTGACGATTTTCCTCTTCCAGCTTCTCTTTGGCCTTTAAGAGTTCCTCTTTGGCCTTGATCCGGGCCTCCTGGGCAATGGTCTCGGCTTCGCGCCGGGCCCGTTCCAGGATGATCTGGGCTTCCCGTTCCGCGGCCTCCCTTTCCCGTAGTTCTTCTTTCTGGCGCAACTTTAAGGCCGCCACCGCCCCTATAGCCCCCCCAAGCACTAGAGCTAATACCGCTACCAACCATTCCATAGACCACGACCTCCTTTATGGACTTCCGCAGGGAAAAGGGGAGGGCTAAAAGAGACCCGGGGTGCCGTGTTAGCCGGCCCGCTTCGAGGACGGCTAGCCAAAAAGGGGAAGGTCGTCCATCCCTTCGGCTTCTCCAGCCGGGGCTGGAGCTTGCACCAGGATGGAGAGGACCCTCCCTATCCTTTTAGTGTTGCCTCGGCGGGCTTCATGGCCAATCACGCACACCCCAGGCATTTTAATTCCTGCTCAATGGTTTGGCTAAGCCTTACCGCTTCTCTCCCTATCTTCTCCGAGAGAAGGCGCTGCTCCTTCTGTAAGCGAACCACTTCGGCTGCCAACTCTAAAATAAGAAGCACCGCCTGTTTCAAAGGGGACAAATTTCGGCCGCCTTTGAGATAAGAGGTTTTGTCCTCCAAAAAATGCAGTATTTCTTCTATTTCTTCTTCCGGAAGCTCGGTCCGGAAGGTAAAACTGTTGCCAGCAAAATTGAATTCTATAAGCCTGGCCAAACTATTCTCCTCCCTCGGAGAATTGGGAGAGCCTTTGGATCATAGTGCCGATGCGTTCCTTAATGGCCCTCCTTTCTTCTTCCCTGCGGTTAAGCTCTTCTCTAAGCCGAGCGTTTTCGGCCTCTTTTTCCTGAAGTTTGGTTAGAAGTTCTTCCCGTTCCCCTTTAAGCCGCCCAATGAGCTGGAGCAGTTTCTCGATCCGGTCTTCAAGTAAGCGTAACTCCTGAATTTCCAGTTCCATAAGCACCCTCCTGCTACAAGCTTATGAGGGATTGAGGGATCGGTCAAGAGGGGTAGTATCAGGGCTATGGCCCGGATCCGTAAAGAAGAGGCCCTGCGTTGGCTGGCCCAGCGCTTACCCCGTTTGGAAGAAGGGGAGTGTCTGGATTTCCTCTGCAAAAAACGCAATCGCCTAGTTAGAATCATCCGCAGAGAGTCAGGCTATTTTATTGAGGAAAGGGGCTTTTTTAAGGCCGACTTTGAGGAGGCCTCTGCTTCCGAAGTCCTCAAACTGGCGGAAAAGCTTTTGGCTCGGGAGTTTCCCCGTAGTTTTATGCTTTGGGCCCACCAAAGAAAGGCCTAGACTTTAGGAGACTTTAGGCTTAAAAAGAGGACATGAAGTTACGCGTCTGGCGCAAACACCCCCAGGCCAGGCTTCCAGAACGGGCCTCTGAAGGAGCCGTAGGCTTTGATCTCTTCGCCTTGGAAGACCAAGAGGTGCCTCCAGGCGAGCCCACCTTTATCCGCACCGGACTAGTGATCCAGACCGAAAAACCCTACGCCCTTTTCATCTTCCCTCGCTCTAGTCTTTTCCGAAAAAAAGGCCTAGTCTTTCCCCATTCCGCCGGCATTATAGACTTTGACTATTGCGGGGAAGAGGACGAACTCAAGATCTTGGTCCTAAACCTCAAAGAGAGCCCGGTACGGATCGAGGCCGGAGAGCGGCTGGCCCAGATGGTCCTGCTTCCCGCAGCCACCGAGATAGAACTGGAGGAATGTCCTGAACCGCCTCGGAGCGTCTCCCGTGGGGGGTTTGGAAGCACAGGAGGTTACAAATGAAAGACTTGCGCCGTATATACCGAGAAGAGGCCCGAGGGCTTCTAGAAGAGATAAAAAACACCACCCCTTTAGCCTTTAAGAAGACCCTCTTTTTAAGTTTCTTAGGGGCCCGGATTTGTTACGCCGAAACCCCTCCCCTTTCCCTCTTTGCTGAGGAGCGTTTTCGAGATCCAGCCGAACTTAAGGCCTTTTTTTTGCGCCTCAAACGGGCCGGGCACGGAAGCGTCTTTGCCCATTCCCCTTTAATCTGGTCTCTTTCCGAAAAGACCCCCTCTTCCTCCCTTCTAGCCAGCCTCTATAAGGCCTGGTTTGACCCTGAAAGTGGGAAACTCCAGCTCAACTTGAGGCATTTTGCAGAACTTCTCGGAGAAAAGGATTTTGAGGCCCTTATCGCCCCTGGAGTAGAAGACCGCAGTTTCATGGACTTTAAGAGCTATTATTGGGAGGTAAGCGCCCGACACGAGTGTCGGTGTCGCTTCGAAGGCCCCTTTAGAGAGCTCCTCCCCCCTTACGAAGAGGAACTTGGAAACGGCCTTTTTGCTGTCCCTCGGATCATTTTGATTGAAATCCCTCACATGGAACCCTTTGGATGGTACGCCGTAATAGTGGAGGGCTTTTCACGACTCTTTTCCCATCAGTTCGTAAGACATACCTGGCTGAACTTCAATCAACGCTCGCATCGCTATACCCGGGTGGACCAATTCGTCCTCCCCCCTTCCTTTGAGATGTTCCCAGAGGCCCGGGACTTTTACCAGAAAGAGATCGAACGGGGGCTCTTGGCTTATCAGCACTTAATCTCCCAAGGGATCAAAAAAGAAGACGCCCGATTCGTTACCCCTCAAGGGGCCTCTACCACCCTTTTAGCTACTGGCCCCTATTTCGTGTGGAAGGATTTCATTGAAAAACGGAGCCATCCCAAGGCCCAGTGGGAGATACGGCAACTGGCCCAGGCTTTGGGAGAAGTGATTAAATAAGTGGTTCCGGGGCCTGGATTCGAACCAGGATTCTGGGAGCCAAAGTCCCATGTCCTGCCAGTTAGACGACCCCGGAACGAAATCCATAAAAAAGTTAGCTTATTCTCGGAAATTGTAAAGGCCCTCAAAACCCTTGACAAAGCTCTAAGAGCGTTTTTTAGTTAAGGCCGGACATGGACTTTATATAAGCTATACCTGACTTGAGGGCCCAAGCCCCAAGAAAATCCGGCAAACAAAGCCTTAAAAGGTGCAATTAATAAAGGGGGTTGAGCAGATATGGATATCTTTACACCGCAGACGCCCATGGCTCGTAAGGAGGAGCTTAAGCGGGAATGGTACGTGATAGACGCCGAGGGACAGGTTTTAGGCCGCCTGGCTAGTGAAATAGCCAAACGGCTTCGAGGGAAACATCGCCCGGATTTCACCCCCCATGTAGACGTGGGGGACTTTATCGTGGTGGTAAACGCTGAAAAGATCCGCCTTACCGGCAAGAAATGGGATCAAAAGATCTACTGGCGCCATTCGGGATATATGGGAGGACTTAAGCTCCGCACCGCCCGTCAAATGCGTGAGGAAAAACCAGAAGAACTGCTGCGCCTGGCGGTAAAGAGGATGCTTCCCAAGAACCGTTTAGGACGGAAACTGCTTAAGAAATTGAAAATTTATACCGGTCCGGAACATCCCCACCAGGCCCAAAATCCTAAACCCTTGAGCTTTTAGGAGGAAGGAAGATGGCTGAAGCCCGAGAGAAATTTTACGCCACCGGAAAGAGAAAGACCGCCATTGCGCGGGTGTGGCTTGCCCCTGGCACCGGTCAAATCGTAGTGAATGGTCAGGACTTCGACGCCTATTTTTACGACCATATCGTAGCCCGTTATATCGTGGAGCAGCCCTTCCGTCTTACCGGAATGGAGGGCAAGCTCGATGTCTTCTGTACGGTAAAAGGGGGCGGGAAAAACGCCCAGGCCGAAGCCATCCGTCACGGCATCACCAAGGCCCTCCTAGAGTATCATCCCGACCTCCGCACCCCTCTCAAAAAAGCAGGCCTTCTTACCCGGGACGCCCGGGTCAAAGAGCGCAAGAAGTACGGTCTGCGGGGGGCCCGTCGCGGACAGCAGTACTCCAAGCGTTAGACCACTTTGAGCGGGAGGCCTTCTTTGGTACGGGTGGCCATAGTCGGGGCCACGGGTTATACCGGACTGGAGCTCTTGCGTCTGGCCTCGGGCCACCCGGAAATAGAGGTTACTTGTGTAACTTCTCGCAAAGAAGCTGGAAAACGCCTTTCAGAGTACTGGGGGTTCGCTCCTTATCCCCAAGATCTGGAGATCTCCCCTCCTGAACCGGATGAGATCGCTGAAAAAGCTGAGGTAGCCTTTCTTTGTGTTCCCCATGGAAAGGCCCAAGAGATGGCGGCCGCCCTTCTTTCACGGGGGCTTCAGGTCATCGATCTTTCCGCCGATTTCCGAATCCCGGACCCGGAACTCTATGAGAGATGGTATGAAACCCCGCATCGGTATCCGGAACTTTTAAAAGAGGCCGCCTATGGTTTAAGCGAGATCCATGCCGAGGCCATCGCCTCGGCCCGGCTAGTGGCCAACCCGGGCTGTTATCCCACCGCGGCCCTTCTCCCCCTCCTCCCTCTCCTTAAAGAAGGACTGATTACCCCGGAAGACATCCTCATCGACGCCAAAAGTGGGGTCTCAGGGGCGGGCCGAAAGGGAGAAGTAAGTCTTAGTTTTTGCGAGGTAAACGAGGATTTTAAGGCTTACAAGCTGGCCGCCCACCGCCACACTCCCGAAATGGAGGTGGAGCTAGGAAAGGCCGCTGGAAAACCGGTCACCATCCTTTTCACCCCGCATTTAGTGCCCATGGAACGAGGAATCTTAGCCACTATTTACGTGCATCCCCAGGCCTCGGAGGCCCAAATCTTTGAGGCCTTAAAAGAATATTACGCCTCCAAACCCATGGTGGAGGTCCTGCCTCCAGGGAAATCCCCCCGGGTGGCGGAGGTGCGGGGGACTAACCTTTGCCGCCTGGGACTCAAATTTGACCCCCGCAGCGGACGCCTGATCCTTCTTTCGGCCCTGGACAACCTGGTAAAAGGCGCTAGCGGCCAGGCCCTTCAAAATCTGAACCTGAGGTGGGGTTTTCCAGAAGACTTAGGGTTGCCCCGGAGTCCGGTCTTCCCTTAAATGCGGAACATAAAGCTCACCCTGGCTTACGATGGGACCAACTATTTGGGCTGGCAAAAACAAAAACAAGGCCCCACTATCCAGGGAGTCCTAGAAGAAACTTTGAGACAGATCCTGGGGCACAAGGTCAAACTGCGAGCCGCGGGTCGCACCGACGCCGGGGTGCACGCCTTAGGCCAGGTGGCCCATTTCCTCACTACTAGTAAAAGAGACCTAGAGACTATTTTCCGGGCTTTAAACGCTCTTCTTCCCAAAGATATAGCCGTTTTGCGGGTAGAAGAGATGGAGTTCAAGTTCCATGCCCAGTATCATGCCCAGCGCAAGACTTATTTTTATCAGATTTATAACCACCCTATTCGAAATCCCCTTTGGCGGCTTTACGCCTGGTGGGTACCAGAAAAGCTCGATCTTTCAGCTATGAAGGCCTGCCTGCCCCATATCATCGGAGAGAAGGACTTTGCTAGTTTCCGCAAGTCTGGCACTGATTTAAAAAGCACCCGCCGCACGGTCTACCAGGCCCAGCTCAAGTGGACCGTAGGGG
>JALWWR010000068.1 GCA_026993045.1 Thermodesulfatator sp. | reverse complement strand
CTCCCGCAGTTCTTCCAGCGACACCTTCAATCCCTCCAGCTTCAGGTCTTCGGCCAGCTCCTCAAGATCCATCTCCACGGCCTCGAACTCCTCCTTGAGCTGGTAAAGAAGAAGCTTTGGATCTTCTGGGGGAAGGCTACTGGTAGCTATGTAGTTTGCTTCCTCTTCAATGGTTCGTTTGTTCAGGAGTATTTTTTGCCAGTCGGGAGCAAGGGTTACCGTCATGGGTTCAGGATCCTTCCTGAGAAGAAGGTGGAAAAGGTCGCCGGTTTCGTAGCCTCTCGCCTCGTAGGCTGAGTTGTGGTAGCCGATGATACCTTCGTCGAAGTAGCCTTTGCGCCCCGCCCTTCCCGCCATCTGCAAAAACTCGTTTTTGGTGATTGGACCGTCGTAGTATTTGGCGAGCTGGGCGAAGACGACGTAGTGGGCGGGAAGGCTCACGCCAAGGGCCAAAGCATCCGTGGCCACCATTTGCTGAAGGAGCCCTCGCCTGAAGGCTTGCTCCATGAAGAACTTTTCCTTGGGAAGGAGAGCCCCAAAGTAGATCCCGACCCCGTAGGCGATCCAGGGCGAAAACTTGTCGAAGCTGATCTTGTAGGTGCGGGCGAGTTTCTTCAGCTCTTTGATCTCTCCGTCGCCAAGCCTCTCTTTGCGAAAAGCGATCTCTTCGGCGAACCCTTTGACGCCCCTGGCTGAGAACAAGAAGACGATGGCGTTCTTCTTGGCAATCTTCCTTAGGGGAAGTCCCTCTTCCAGGAACCTCTGAGGGACAGGCCGGAAGTCCGTCTCGTAGTGAACGAACGGACGCCCCGCCAGCCTGCCGAGGTAGTCCGCAAGCTCGGCCGGGTTCCCCAGGGTGGCCGACATGGCGAGTATTTTCGTGCCGGGATGCGTCTTCCTGATGCCATCAATGTAGGCCCTCGCCCTGTCCGGATCCTGGGCGATGTAGTGGAACTCGTCTACTACCAGGCAAGCATTAGGAGTGTCCGCATACTTGTTGGTGTAGATCTCTTGGGTCAGGCAAAGGATGGGAGCTTTGGTGTTATGCTTGATGTCGCCCGTCTCAATACCGACCAGCTCGGGCGAAAGAAGCTTCCTCAAGTCCCTGAACCTTTCGTTGGAAAGGGCCTTGATGGGAGCGGTGAAAAAGATTCTCCTGTCCGGCTCTTTGAGCACCGAGAACACGTCCGCCCAGAGGTAGGCCACTATGGTCTTGCCTGCGCCGGTCGGGGCGGAGACCACGGCGTTTTTGCTTTGAATAGCCTCTATAGCTTCCCTTTGCCAAGAATAGAGCCTCTTGGCGATCATCAGACACCACCTCACCGTCCTTTAGGAATAAAGAGGCAAGGGTGACGCCGGCAGTCTTGTTTTTTTAGGGCCGCCTACGGCGGCGGTTAACAGGCTCAGCCCTTCGACTCGGGCTTGCCAAAGGCCTCAGGGAAAACCTTGTGAACGGCAAAGAATATTAGCTTTGATTTCCTTACCTTGGCAGGGTTTTCGTCGAAAATTGAGGTCGTCTGGGCCAAGCGCTCAAGCTCATTAAGTATCCATCTGGGGACCGGAACGCCTTTGAGGTTGTCCTCGGTAAGCCCCGCCCTGAGCAAGTTTAGAAACCAAAGCTGGAAGGTCAAATAGTCCGGTATGTTTTCATCCTGGGGGTGCTCCACGGCAAAGTAGTTGACCAACTCCGTTACGAAGGAGCGGACGACCTCTTCGTAGCTTTGCGTCGGGTCGCTAGGCGACTTGAACCGGAACCTAGCCTGACCGTTGCAGGTCGGGCACTTGAAGCGAATGTCCTCCCACTCAAGAAGCAGGAATGGCTCGCCCGACGGCATTTTTTCTTCCGTGTAACGCTCCAGCCCTATTT
>JALWWR010000067.1 GCA_026993045.1 Thermodesulfatator sp. | reverse complement strand
GTTTCCTTGAATTTCTTTCTGTTGAACAGGTGCGGGCTCAGCGTCTAAATAGGGATAGACCATGGGCAGGAGGGTGATTTCTACCTTGGGATCTCCGGCAAAAATAAAAGCCACATGGTCTACCACCCGGAAACCTGGCTCCCCCAGATCCACCGCCACCAAGACTTTATGATTCCAGCGCTCCCCAGAGATCATCCAGACGGGAAGGCGAGCATGCTCGGCCAACTTGTAAGAGACACTCCCCATGAAACCTTGGGTGAGTTTAGAAAGCCCTCGCCGGCCCACTACAATGGCGTCATAGGTGCCTTGCTCGGCCTCTCGGATGATCTCGTAAGCCATGTCGCCCGTCTGAAGGACCACTTTGGTTTCCACCTGCCCTGGGTCAAAGACCTCGGTCAGAAGTTCCCAACCCCGCTGGGCCTTGGCCCGGGCCTGTTCCAAGTTTTCCTTTATGACCTTCTCCAGCATTTCTTCCCGTACTAAAGTAGAGCGACCGCTTCCAGGGACCAAAAGATGACTAGGAGGACGGCGGGCCACACTGTAAACCACCAGAGAAAGGTCTTTCCGGTGACCAAAGACCGTTTTCAGATAAGAGAGGGCCTTTCGGGAAGGAGAAGTGGCGTCGAAGGCTATCAATAGCTTGCGATCCAAGGCTTCCTCTCTAGTCAAAGATGGAATCAAACTTATTTTATTAAAAAACTGAGAATTTAGGAGGCCCTTATGAAAGTCCTGATTATCTCGGCAGACCAGTTTGAGGACAGCGAACTTTTAGTGCCTTATTACCGTTTGCGAGAAGAGGGCTGGGAAGTAGATCTAGCTTCTCTTAAACCAGGAAAGATCCGGGGCAAACGGGGCTACGAGGTGGAGGCCACCCTTTCGGTGGAAGAAGTAAAGCCCGAAGAATATCGAGCCTTAGTAATTCCGGGAGGCAAGGCTCCGGCCAAGCTCCGGGAAAGCGAAGCGGTGCTCCGTTTGGTGCGGACCTTTTTCGAACAAGGCAAACCCATAGCCGCCATTTGTCACGGGCCTCAAGTGCTGATCTCCGCCGGGCTCCTTTCGGGGCGCCAGGCCACTTGCTACCGGAGCGTAAAAGAGGAACTCGAGGCCTGCGGGGCGGCCTATAAAGACCAAGAAGTGGTGGTGGATGGACCTATTGTGACCTCACGCCAGCCTTCGGACCTTCCGGCTTTTATGCGGGCCCTGCTGGCCAAGCTCAAAGGCCTGGAGGAACGCCCGGGAGCAGTCACCTTTCAAGGCCAACCCCTGACACTTTTAGGGCCAGAGCTCCAAGTAGGGGCGAAAGCCCCGGACTTCACGGTAGTGGACACCGAGCTTAAGCCGGTCACCCTTAAAGACGCCGCTGGCAAGATCAAGGTCTTTAGCGTAACTCCCTCTCTTGACACCCCAGTCTGTGACCTTCAAGCCCGGCGTTTCAATCAGGAAGCCGCCAATTTCTCAGAAGAGGTGGTAGTTTGGAACCTCAGTATGGATCTTCCCTTTGCCATCGCCCGTTTTTGCACCCAGGCGGGCCTAGAACGAGTAAAGGCCCTATCAGATTACAAAGAAGCCTCCTTTGGAAGGGCCTACGGGCTTTTGATTAAGGAACTGCGCCTTTTGACCCGGGCTGTACTTATTTTAGACGCTGAAGATACCATCCGATACCTAGAGATTGTACCGGAGATCACCCAAGAACCCGACTATGAGAAAGCCCTCACGGCCTTAAGGGAGCTCAAGAGCTCGAAATAAGAACGGTTCTCTTGCCGCCACTTTTTAACGAAACGGCGGCCCATATAACGCAGATAGGCGCTGTAGCCCTGGCCTTGGGCCAAGGCCTTTAAGGCCTGAGGCCAGGAATAAAAGCGCCGGTGAAGTTCATAGGAAAGCTCTTGAAGCCTCATAGGGGATAAACCTTGGGGATAAAACACGATGTGGTGCCCATCGTAAAACTCCCAGCGTCTTTCAAAGATTCGCCCCTCTTTTTCCATTTGCCGGAACATCTTAGAGCCTGGCACCGGAGTCAAGATCAAAAACTGGGCAGAATCCAGCCGCACCTTTTGAGCAAACTTTAAGGTGGCCCAGATGGTTTCTTCGGTATCGGTGTCAGCGCCGATGACAAACATCCCATGCACCCGAATCCCGTAGCGGTGAAGGGTTCGCACCCCTTCTTCGATCTCCTGAAAGGTAATCCCTTTGCGAAAGGCCTTAAGGGTCTCGGGATTTACAGACTCCAGCCCGATATAAAGTACAAAACACCCGCTCCTTTTCATGAGCTCTAAGAGTTCTCGATCTCGATAGATGTCGATGCGAACCTGAGAGGACCACTCTCCTTTAAAGCCCTGCCGAATCAGGCCTTCCAGGAGTTCCTTGGTACGATCTACGTTGGCGGCAAAATTGTCGTCGTAAAAGAAAACCAATTGTCCCGGTTGAATGGCGGCCATCTCTTCCAAGACCAGCTCCTTGGCCCGGAAGCGATACCGTCGCCCAAACATGGCGATCACCGAACAAAACACACAACCGTAAGGACAGCCCCGGGAGGTCATAGTGGGGTAGATCCTGAGTCTCTCAGGCCGGACCCCGGCCACTAGGCTAAAATCCGGAATAGGAAGTTCGTCCAGATTAGTAAAATCGGACCGGAGAGGGTTGTGGACCTTTTCACCGTCTCGCCAAAAAGAAAGCCCCGCGATCTCTTCTGCCCCGCCTCCTTCTTCTAAGGCCCTCACCAATTCTGCAACGGTTTTCTCCCCTTCTCCCCGCACCACGAAATCAGCATGTTCCAAGGCCTCGTCCGGAAGAAAACTTACGTGGGGCCCTCCTAAGACCACCGGTTTCCGATAGTGGCGCCGGATCCGATCCGCCAAAGCGTAGGCCCGGGAGGCGGTGGGAGTGATAGTGGAAATCAGGACTAGATCGGCTTCCGCTAGAGCCGTTTCGTCCAAGGGATGCCACTCTTCTAAAAAGAGCTTTACCTGGTGTCCTTGATCCCGGAGAAGGGTCCCTAAAAGAGGTAGAGCCAGACGAGGAAGTCGGAAGGCTGAAAAGACGTGTACTTTAGGATTTCGAGGTTCCACCCCCACGATCTTCATGGAATCTCATTATAGGCCTAAAATTTCCTTTGTCTAGCAAAGGCCTTAAATTTAGACCACCATTTTTTCTGATCTTTACGGGTATCCTCCCCTCCGTAAGCCTCGCGATAATACAGGGAAAGCAGTTCTTCAAAGAGAGACCGCGCTTCGGGAAAAGAGCAGGCCAGCTCTTCCACATATTCTTTGAAGGTCTGCGAAGAGCTCTTAGGATGGCCTCGGCGGGCCATGTAGCGTAAAAATTTCTCCCAAGGGGGCTCCTTTCGCCAGCGCCAGGCCCGCCAAGCCCCGGCTCCCAACACTAAAACCAAAACCAATCCTAACCAGATTCTCAAAGACCCTTTGAGAGCGAGTTTGGAATAAGAGAAAGATCGCATCTTTTGGGAAAGGCCCCGGACCAACCGGAGCTGTTTTCCTAGATCATAAGTGATTACCCAATAGGACCACTTAAATTGCAAGTAATCCCAGAGGCTTCTCCACCAGGCGCTTCGTTTAAGGGTTGCTCCTCCCAAAGGGGTGGGATCAAAGGGGACCCAGCCTTGGAAAGGAAAGAAGACCTCAATCCAGGTGTGGGCGTCCTTTTCACGAAGGAGATAATATCCTCCCAAAGGGTTCCATTCGCCCCCGGCGTATCCTCCCACCACCCGGGCCGGAAGCCCCAAAGTCCTCAAAAGAAAGACCGCCGCGGAGGCAAAATATTCACAGTGTCCCCGATGGCTTTCAAAAAGGAACCATCGCACCGGTTCTCCTCGAGGCGCTCCGGGTTTAAGGCTGTAGGTATAGTTTTCTCGAAGATAGGCCAGCACTCGGGCCACGGTCTCCCAGGGCCCTCCTCCCTCAAGTCTTTTAGCCAGAGGAAGGAGGTCTTCTTTCAAGGTGACAGGAACTTCTAAAAACTGGCTTGGAGGGGTTTCAGGAGGCAGAGGTCCTAAAAAGACCTTGATCCGCCAAAGACCAGGCCCTGGAGAAGAAAGGCGCACCGTTCCCTCCGGGGCCAAAAAGGCCCGGGGGCCCTTGAGAGTCTTTACTTTTAGAGCGTAACCAGGCACTGGGAGCCCCACCGCTTCTATTTGGGGTAAAACCTCTAGCCAGGCCCATGGCCCCTTGGTATGGGAGGGAGGACGCTTATAACTCCGGGCCTGCCAGACCCCGCGCCGGTAATCCTGGTAAACAAAGACCCTGAAGTAGGGTTTCTTTGGCCGGGGCCCTGAGATCCATCGTACTCTAAAGGCCACCGTGGGATCCTCCTTGAGGGCCGAGACCTCTCCCGGGGCCACCTTTTCCGAAAGTCCGGTGCGGGAGGCCCCCCAAGAAGAGGCCCAAAAGGTGTATTGGGGCCGCGGCAAAAACAGAAAGTAAAAGACCGTCAAAAGAAGAACCCCTAAAGTGGCCAGCCCTCCCAGGGCCAAAAGTAAAAAGGCCGTCCTTTGAGGAAGGACCGGGACCTCTTTCCCAGCGTAAAGGAAAAAGAGCCCTGTAACCGTTAAGGCTACTTCCAAAACGAAAACTAAGCCGTAGACCAGATCCAGACGCCACACCGCAGCCCCCACCAAAAACAAGCCTCCAAGGAGAAAGAGTTGGAGTATGTCTCTTGGGGCTCTTTCCCCCAAAAGTTTCAGAGTGGCTAGCACCAGAAGGAAGCCTAAAAGATCCGGAACCAGGGTCTCAGGGGTGAAGGTGTAAAAGGTAAGCCCCAAAAAGGGGGCCAGGATCAAGAGCTGGGCTTTGAGAGCCAGGGGTTTAAAATCGCCGCGTCCTTCTTTTAGCAAAAGGTAGGAAAGGCCGCCTACGAAAAAGACCTCTGACCAAAGGGGCAGATCTTTAAAGAGATAAAGGGCTGGGAGCAGGACCCCTCCCAGGGCCAGAGCCCAAGCCCAGGACAAAGGTCGCACCTCAGGCACGGGCCAAGGCCTCCAAGAGGATTTTCCGGTGAGAGGGGCCTGATCCAGGAGGAATCGTCTTCTTAGGTAACCGGAGCCCTACCTTTTGGCCGGCCTGCAAGGCCTCTAGGATCCGCTGGGTAGCAAAAGAAATTTCCCTTTCAGACCGCAAGCCTCTTAGATCCAACCAAAGCTCTCCGTAAGAGGGAGCTTCAAAGGTCTTAAGTTGGGGTTTTCCCCAGCGGGCCAGGCTCTTCCAAGCCAAGCGACTCAAAGGAGCCCCTTCCCGATAGGGTTCAAGTCCGGCCCAGTCTTCCGGTTCCCCGCGGCGAAAGGCTTCTCGCGCTCTCCCTTCCTCCGTCTCTACCCCTTCTTCTTTTATCGGACCAGACAAAGGGCAAGGATAAACTAAAACCTCCAGGTTGAAGGGAATGAACCGAGCGCGACGAAAGAACCCCAAGGGATAGCCGGAAGAAAGTTCTAAAGATTCGAGTCTATAAGACCCTCGACTGGGAAAGGTGAGCCAGAGTTCCGTAGTTTTTCGTCTCTTTAAGAAAGGAAGAGCGGTCTTCCCATAAGGGGTCTTTAAAGTCAAGAATAAGCAAGGCCAGAGGGGGCCTTTAAGATCAACTCTGAAAGGAGTCGGGGTAGCGGCGAAAATCTCTTTCGGGGGCTCAAGTTGCACCCGGACTCCTCTTAAATTGAACCAAGAGAAAAGGCCGGAGACCGTCATTAGAGCCAGGAAGGTGGCGGTTACAAGGTAAAGGAGGTTGTTTCCGGTGTTTACCGCCGCCAGGGCCAGGGCCAAAGTCAAGGCCACCAGGAGGTAGCCCGCCAGGGTGATCCGAACTCGGTAGCGTCTTTTCACAGGGGAACCGGGACCGAATTTAAAAATTCCACCAGCTCAATAGCCCGAGCCTCCGCAGGACATTCTCCCGAAGGGATAAGTCGATGGAAGGCCACCACCAGAAAGACCTCTTTCACCTCATCCGGGGTGACAAATTCTTGCCCCTTTAGGTAAGCCAAAGCCTGGGAAGCCCATTTAAGAGCCAGGAGGCCCCGGGTGGAAAAACCATACCGGAAGGCCGAATGGCCACGGCTGTATTCTCCAAGATTTAAAAGGTATTCGAGGAGCTTTTCGGAGACCCGAACCTTGCGTACCTGGATTTGACAGGCCCGCCACTCTTCGGGCGTAAAAAGGGCCGGTAACTCCTGAGCCTCAAAATAAAAGCCATCGTTGGCCAAAACTACTTTTTCTTCCTCTCGGGGTGGATATCCCAGGGAAAGACGCATCAAGAACCGGTCCAGTTGGGATTCGGGCAGGGGATAAGTACCGTAAAAATCTAAAGGATTTTGGGTGGCGATGACTATAAAAGGCTCTGGAAGTCGGTAGGTCTGTCCAGCCACCGAAATCCGGCCTTCGGCCATGGCCTCCAAGAGGGCGCTCTGGGTGCGAGGACTGGCGCGGTTGATCTCGTCCGCCAGAAATACATGGGTAAAAATAGGACCAGGACGAAAGACAAATTTTTCTTTGGAGGCCTCCCAGACCTCGGCCCCCAGGATATCGGCTGGCAAAAGATCGCTAGTAAAGGCCATTTTCTTAAAACCGCAGCCGGTAACCCGAGCTAGGGCCAGGGCCAAAG
>JALWWR010000066.1:4564-6622 GCA_026993045.1 Thermodesulfatator sp. | reverse complement strand
CTCTAAGACCAAGGCCCGTGATTTTTCCTCTGGATCAGCCCCCCACCAGAGCCCGCAAAGTTCTCCCCGGGCGTTGAAAAGCCAGCCCTCCTTTTCCCAAGAGAGGACCTCCAGGAAATCCCACCGCAGAAATCCTCGAAGATAAAGGGGCCGGGGATCGCGGATCACCCATACCGGATAACTCTCGAGGGTCTCAGCCCGTCTCACCAACCGTAGCTCCTGCCCCGAACGAAAAGGCCCGAGGGCGAAGCGCAGCCGGCCTCGTTCCCTTACCTGCTGGTCTAGCTCCAAAAAGGCCAATCCGGTGAAACGATCAAAGCTTTTAAAACGGGCTGGGATCGAAACCCCAGAAGGAAACAAGGTCTCAATAAAAAGGGCTTCTTTGACCCGAGAGTAAGGGGCCAGCACATACCGCCCTCCGGGAAGGAGAAGGCCTGAAGTGTAGTTGGAAGCGGGATAGACCCGATGGGCCTCTACCTTGAAGGGCCTTAGAAGAAGAGTGACCAAACGGCTGTATTCCTGGGCCAGCGCCGAGGAAGAGAAAAAGATCAGGCCCAAAAGGAGCCATCCCTTATAAAAACGCATAAACCGTCCCTGCCAGCAATACCCGATAGACAATAAAGGGATAAAAAGTGTGTCGGCGCAGGAAATTTAACAGGAAGCTTATGGCCAGCCAACCCGAAAAGAGGGCGCTTCCAGCCCCGATAAAAAGGGTGCTCAGGGGCACCTGCGAGGAGGCCAGCAGTTTAAGACCCTCATAGGCCCCAGCCCCGGCGATAATAGGGGCTGAGAGGAGAAAGGAAAAATGGGCCGCTTCTATCCGGGAAAGGCCCAAGAGCAGCCCCGCAGCCATGGTAATGCCACTGCGGGAGGTCCCGGGGATTAGGGCCAAGGCCTGGGCCAGCCCGATCAAAAAGGCCCCTTTAAGTCCCAGGGAAGAAAGGTCCCGAGAGGACCGATGGCGAAGTTCTCCCCCGAGAAGGGGCAGACTCATGAGGACTAACATTAAGGCCACCCGAGAAGGGGTTCGGAAATGGGCGGCGATAAGATCCTCGAAAAGGACCCCGGCTAGGGCCCCGGGAAGGGTGCCTATGGCGAGCATAAAAAAGAGTTTGCGTCCCCAGCCGGGTTGGGTAAAACTCTTTAAGACCTCCTTCCAGTCCCGGCGAAAGTAAAAAAGCACCGCCCCCAGAGTCCCCAAATGGATAAAGGCGTCGAAGGCCAGGGTCCCTTTGATTCCGCCCCAGGCCTCAAAAAGGATTAAGTGTCCGGAGCTAGAGACCGGCAAAAACTCGGTTAGCCCTTGTACTAGGCCCAAGAGAGCAGCTTGAAAGGGGTCCATTAAAACAGACGTTTTTTGATGAAATAGATTACCACTAGACCCGAAAGAAGGAAGGAAAACCCCATGAGGATCCAAAAGGCGTGGGGATTTTCTTGTAAAGGAAGATGGATATTCATCCCGTAGATGCTTGAGATCATGGTAGGCAAGGCCAAGACGATGGCCACCGCGGTCAAGAACTTCATGACGATGTTCAGATTGTTGCCGATAATGGAGGCGTAGGCGTCCATGGTGTTACCCAAGATGTCAGAGTAGATCTTGGCCATCTCTATGCCCTGCCGGTTCTCGATTTGGATGTCTTCCAGTAGCTCCAGGTCCTCTTCGGAAAGTCGCAGGTATCTCCCGGATTGGATCCGGGTAAGCACCACGTCGTTTCCCCGGAGGGCGGTATTGAAATAGACTAGGCTCTTTTCCAAACTCAAGATCTTTAGCAGTTCCCGGTTACGCATGGAGCGGTGCAGTTCGGCCTCATAGTCATCGATTAGCCGATCAATAAGACGGAGATAGCGGATAAAGAGGTTGGCCACACAGTAAAAGAACAGAAAGATAAAGGAAGTGGGCCGGGCCAGGTCCACATCTAAGGTCTTTCCCGCCAGGGCCAAAAGCTCCTCAAAGACCAGGTTTTCTTTGAGACAAACCGCCACCACCGCCTCTTCGGTAAGAATGAGCCCCACCGGTACGGTCTCATAACGGATGATGTCGGCCTCATGCCGAGGATC
>JALWWR010000066.1:0-4536 GCA_026993045.1 Thermodesulfatator sp. | reverse complement strand
AAATTCCGGGAGGATGCGGAGTTTGTTTTCCACGTAGTGTAGTTCTTCTTCCGAGGGGGCACTAAGGATCACCAGGGAATGGGGGAGGAGTTCCTCACTGGGCACCAAAAAACCATCTTGGGAGCGATAGATACGCAGCATGGCCCTATATAACCCTTTAAACCTTTAAGGGTCAAGGTTACTCCAAATTTTGGACCTGTTCCCGGAGCTTTTCGATCACGGTCTTTATCTCCACCGCCACCTGAGAGATAACCGCAGAGGCGGCCTTATTGGCCAGGGTGGTAATCTCGCGGAACATCTCTTGGCAGAGGAAATCCAGCTTTCGTCCGTGAGGGCCAGGCCGGGAGAGGACCTGGCTGAAATGCTGACGATGGCTCCGGAGCCGATCCAGTTCCTCGGAAAAATCAATCCGGTCAGCCAGGATCACGGCCTCCTGATGGAGTCTTAGAGGGTCAAGTTCTTGCCCCTGGAGGAGCTTTAAGATCCGGGTCTCTAGTTGTTTCTGGGCCTGGGGAAGATGGTCTTTTTTCAAGGTCTCTAGCTGGTCCAAGAGACGGTCCAGATCCGCCAAGTGTTTTTCCAAGATCTCTCTCAGATAGGCCCCTTCTTGCCGACGCATAGCCTCTAGCTCTTCTAAGGCCTGGGAGAAGGCTGGCTCAAATTCCTGCCAGAGGTCTTCAAGCTCCGGGGTGGTTTCGGTGAGATTGAATATCTCTCTAAAACGCAGCAGATCGTTGATGGTGACCTCTCCAGAAAGGCCTAAGGTGGCTTTCAGGTGACGGGCCACTCGAAGATATTGTTCAGCCAGGGCGAGGTCAGCGGAAAGAAAGGCCCGTTCCGGGGGGATCCCCAAGAGCCGGGCCTGGACCTCAAACCTTCCCCGGTGGAAACGTTCTTGGAGGGCCCGTCGCACCCGTTCTTCCAGCCCCTGGTAACGCCGGGGGAGCCGCAAAAGGATCTCTTGAAACCGGTGGTTTAGACTCTTTATCTCCACTTGAAGGGTAAAAGTGGGTTGAGCGCTTTCTCCCCGTCCAAAACCGGTCATGCTCTGCATAATGGCCTCCTCCATAAGATGCCCTTCTATTTACCCCTTCTCCATGTTAAATAAAAGGGCATGCGTTATTTGCGCCAGTTGCGCCCGGATCCCTCCAAACTCATCGAAGAGAAGATGGCCCTGGCGGAGGAGCTTTACACCCTTTGGGGGGAAAGTCTCCTTCAGGATCCCGAGCTCCCGGCCTTGTTAGAACCTTATCGAAAAGCCGTGGCCGCCTCCAACCAGGCCATGGAAGAGGCTGGGACTTTCCGGGAATGTTACCTTTGTAGCGTAAAAGACGGGCAGGGCTGCTGTAAGATCGGGCTAGAAAACGAATGCACGGTTTTGATCCTGCTCCTAAACCGCCTTCTGGGAGTGGAATTCCCCCAAGAAAGGGAGGTCCCGGGGCGTTGTTTTTTTGTGGGCCCCCGGGGCTGCAAGATCCTGGCTCGCCCCATGCTCTGCCGGGATTATTTCTGCCGGCGACATCACCAAAAGATCCCCGAGTCCCAGATGATCCGGGTAACCCAGGTCCTTAACGAAGAGCTGGTCTTGCTTTATTGGCTCTGTAGACTGATGCGAGCCCGGCTGGAATTTTGGACGGGAGATTTTATGCAAGAATTAGATCTTACCGGCTATCTTTAAGAGAACCGTTGCAAAAGACTAAGATCCCTTTAAAAAAGAAAAAAACTTAGAGGGGCAAAAAGAGGTCAAGCTCTTTAAAATCTTTTTTCAGGGAGGAGGGTATGAAAAAAGGACTTTGGCTCCTGATCGTGGTCTTAGGGATTGGCTTTTCGGGTTGCGCCAAAAAGAAAGAAGTTCCGGTGGGTCCTTTACCCTCGGCCCCGGTAACAGAGCTTAAGCCTTCAGCCGAAGAGGTGGCTCCTCCGGCGGAAGAGGCTCCCAAGGCCGAAGCTGAAGGGGTCCCGGAGGTGGAGAAGGTCCCGGCCATTGAGGAAGAGACCTTAGCAGCGGCGGCTCGGGAGGCGGAGAAATTGCCCTTAGAGGAGCGCTGGGAGCTTTTTGGCCGCAGCACCCCCCCTTTAAAATCGGTCTTCTTTGACTTTGACGACTATCGTATCCGCCCGGACATGATTTCAAGGCTCAAAGAAAACGCCCGTTTCCTTCTGGAACACCCCGAATATCACTTGGAGCTTCAAGGCAATTGTGACGAACGGGGAGATCGGGAATACAACCTGGCCCTGGGAGAAAAACGGGCCTTAGAGGTGAAACGTTTTCTGGTCAACATGGGGGTAGATCCGGAAAGATTGACCACCGTAAGTTTCGGGGAGGAAAGACCCCTGGCCCCGGGCCATGACGAACGCTCTTGGGCCCTTAATCGACGGGTGGACCTGGTTATCGTAAATCCCTAGCTGAAAGGAGGCTATTTATGAAAAAACTCTTATGGTTGGTGTTTTTGTGGGGGGGTTTGATCTCAGCCGGCTGGGCCAAGGAGATCAAGATCGGTGTCCTAGATCTCCAGAAGGTAGTGCACTCCTCCAAAGCTGGCCAAGAGGCCATGAGCAAACTCCAAAGTAAGTTTGAAAAACTCCGCAAACAGTTGGAAGGCAAGAGACAGGAGATCGAGGCCTACAAGGCCGAGCTTGAGAAGAAGGCCTCTTTGCTTTCGGAAGAGGCCCGGCTTGAGAAACAGCGCGAGCTTCAGAAGATGATCCGGGAATTTCGGGCCCAACAGGAAGACGCCCAGTTCGAGATGAAAGAGGCTGAAAAGAAGGCCCTTCAGCCTATCTTTAAGGACTTAGAGAAGGTCATCAAGAAGATGGCCCAAGAAGAAGGCTACGATCTCATCCTAGAAAAAAACATGCCCGGGCTCTACTGGGTCTCCCCGGAAATGGACATCACTTCCCAAGTGGTCCAGCGCTACGACCAGTATCGAGCTAGCCAGGCCAAGAAATAAGAGGGGCCCAAGGTTGAGATGATCCTGGCGGCAGATTTAGGAGGCACCCGGGCCCGCCTAGGACTTTTCAAAAAAAAGGGGCCCTTTAAGGTCCGGGAGCTGCGAGTCTATTCTTCCCGGGACTTTTCGGGCCCCACAGCCCTGTTTAAGACCTATCTCAAGGAGACTCGGGCCCGACCCGAAATGTTGGTCCTAGCGGTGGCCGGGCCGGTCTTAGGGGCCACGGTCCACCTCACCAACCTGGGCTGGACCGTGGTTTCCACCCGGTTAGCCGCCGCTCTAGAAATTCCCCACGTGGCAGTCCTAAACGATCTTCAGGCTGTGGGTTATGCCCTGGGAATCCTTTCCCGCAAGGATTTTGAGGTTTGGCGTCCGGGAAAACCCCAAGGCCAAGTGGCGGCGGTGCTGGCCCCTGGCACAGGTCTGGGAGAATGCTTGGTAAAAGGAGTTAAGTCTTGGGGGACAGTCCTTCCCACCGAAGGAGGTCACGTGGAATTCCCTGCGGACACGGAAGAGGAATGGCGGCTTTATCAACACCTCAAGGCCCGTTATGGACATGTTAGTGTCGAGCGCGTGGCCTCGGGCTCCGGGCTCACCACGGTCTATCACTGGCTTTCGGGTAAGGAACTTCCGGCGGAAGAAATTGTGTCTCGGGCCCGAACCGGAGAACCCCAGGCGGAACGAGCGGTTCGCCTCGTGGCCCGAGCCTTGGGACGAGAGGCTGGGAACCTGATCTTGAAAGGGCTGGCCCTCCAAGGGCTTTACCTTACCGGCGGACTAGCCCCGGCCCTAAGACCCTGGTTCGAAGAGGAATTTTTACCGGCCTTAGAAGCCAAAGGACGGCTAGAATCTCTTTTGAAAAAAGTCCCGGTCAAGCTCATAGTCCACCCTTATCCCGGTCTTCTGGGAGCGGCTCGTTGGGGGCGCCTTCTTCTATCCGGACTTCGCGCTTTCCTTCCGAAAGATATCGAAGAAATACCTTGAATCTGACGGGCAGGTTTTCCGCCAGTCGCTCGGCCCACTCGATCACCATGGCCCCTTGGGAAAGGAGTTCCGCTAGCCCTAAATCTTCGGTCTCTTCCGGGGAAAGGCGATAAAGATCCACATGATAGAGGGGAATCCGGCCCTGGTATTCGTGAACAAGGGCGAAGGAGGGACTAGAGACATAAGTCTCAGGAGGCACCCCCAGCCCCCGGGCCAGACCTTGTACGAAAGTGGTCTTCCCTGCCCCCAGATCTCCAAAAAGAAGGACCAGATCGCCGGGTTTTAGTCTGGCCCCTAGTTTTTCCCCCAACCGGCGGGTCTCCTCTGGACTCTGACTAAGATAGACCTCCGCCATGGGATACAACCGACCTTTTAAAGGCCTTGTCGAAGGACCAGTTCCTTTAAGACCTGGGGCAGGGCCTCGGCTACCTCTTGGGCGGTAAACCCCCAGGGGCCGCGCCTCCGGGCCAGGGTCTCCCCCGCGGCTCCGTGCCAAAAGACCCCCAAAGCCGCAGCCTCAAAAGGGGGATATCCCTGAGCCAAGAGAGCCCCTATAACCCCGGCCAGCACGTCCCCCATACCTCCCTGGGCCATCCCGGAA
>JALWWR010000065.1 GCA_026993045.1 Thermodesulfatator sp. | reverse complement strand
GCCTTCATCTGCAAGAACCAGAATGGGTCTTATTTTGGAAACCGAAAGGTACGTAAAAGGGACTTGAGCTACTATCAATAATCGGGAATAATCAAAATCGGACCTTCTGAATTGCTTTTATCGCAATTGAGTCTCTAGAGGAAACCCTTAAGTATCAACGGTTTCCAAGTGGTGCCCCAAAGGTGCCCCAGAAGGGGAATGGGCGCTTATAACTCTACAAGAAATCGTTAAAAATTGGTGGAGGCGGCGGGAATCGAACCCGCGTCCGGAGGTGTTTCAACCTAAACTTCTACGTGCGTAGCCCAGGTAGCCAATCTCGGCGAAGGGTGAAGACCCGGGCGCTTCCCCTTCGCCCAGCCTGCAGGATTCTCGGCTCAAGGGAGGCAGGCGCTCCCCTCAGCCCAGCCCGCTAACCCGGCGCCCTGGAGGCCCCGCGGGCCGAAGGCCTTCCAGGACGGGCGGCTCATCTCTTAGGCCGCCAGAGCGTAAGCGTACTCGTCGGCACTTGTGTTTTTCCCACCTTTTTAACGAGGCGGTGGGGACCTCGGCACGCCGTTTAGGCCTACGCACCCCCGTCGAACCCTTTGCGCCCCCTACTTCTCAAAGAACCAAATTTAAATATAAGACACCTTCAGGGAATGTCTAGAGACCTTAACGGATCTTGCCCTTGTAGCGGCGTCTTAGTTCGCGCTCTTCTTCACGCCGTTTGATAGTCTCTCGGCGATCGTGAAGTTTTTTGCCCTTGGCCAAGGCCAGCTCCACCTTGGCCCAGCCGTCCTTAAAATAGATTCGCAAGGGGATCAGGGTGTAGCCTCGTTCCATGACCTTTCCCGCCAGGCGATTGATCTCCCATTTTTTTAGCAAGAGCTTACGAGTTCGCCGGGGATCGCTGTGTGCGGCTTCCCTGGAATGGGGATAGGGACTGATGTGAAGGTTGTAAAGGAAAACTTCCCCATTTACGACTCGAGCGAAACTGTCAGCCAGGTTGGCCCGGCCCATTCGTAAACTCTTCACTTCATGACCTTCTAAAACCAAACCCGCCTCGTAAGTCTCCTCTATGTCATAAAGAAAACGGGCCTTCTTATTGGTAGCTACGGTCTTTTCCATCGCGGTCCTCAGTGAAAAAAGATATTGTAGATACCGTGCACCAGGGCCCAAAGAAGGGTGCTATAAGCCGCTAGATGATGCACCTGGCGAGAGACCTTGCGCTTTAAAAAGAGGTGCCCGGCCGCCGCGGTACCTAAAAGAAGGGCCCCTAAAATAAGCCCCGAAATGAGGCTAAAACCCCACTGAATCTTAGTTTCTGAGGGATGTCCGTTGGCCCAAACCGGCCCCAAACCCGCCAGCCAAAATCCCAAAATTAACAGGAGTTTTTTCATCTAAGGCCCCCTAAAAGGTCTTACCCTCAAATATAACGGCAGTTAACCTAAGAAACCAGAGGTTAGGGCCGAATCACCGAGGAGGCCTTAACCAGGCGGGAAAGGATTTCGTACATGTTACTGGCCTGGCCCACTTCAAGACGGTCCTCCAGGCCGTAATGTGAAAGACAAGTCCAACAAGAAAGGATCTCCACCCCTTCTTTTTCTAAAACTTTAAGGTCCTCCAGCACTGGAGATCCCTCGGTGGTCAAAAAGACTCCTCGATTGAAAAAGATAAGGCTTTGGGGCTTGGGAGAAACTTCTCTTAAGGTTTTGATAAAGGCCTTAAGGAGTTTAACCCCCAACTCCGGATCGCCTTCTCCCATCTTATCGGAGGCTATCACCAGCACTTTGGAGATCCCTTCAGAATGGGCGCAAGAGATACCCTCCACCGGAGAACTGGGACCCTGTTTTTGAATGCGAATCCTAAAAAGCTCTCCTTGGGCCTCGCTTTTTACCTGGTGTCCCTGGGCCTCAGCAAAGCGGGTAACATTTTTAAGGGCGGCCTCGTTGTCCACCAAAACTTCAAGGACTTCGCCCTCGGAGATCTCTTCCAGGGCCTCTTTGGTCTTTAAGACCGGTTGGGGACAGGGCAACCCTCGACAGTCAAGCTCCCTCATAACCGACCTCTAAAGCTTTTTATTACTTAATTAACTTAGGAAAAGCTTAAGGGAAATTTTTAGTGAAAAGATCCATAAAAGAAGGAATATTGATGGTTGAGACTAATAGGCCCCCACAGGGTGGGGGCCTATCTCTTAACGCAAGGAAAGCACCACGAAGCGTCGGAAGCGTTGATCGCGCACCAGCAATAACACTCGTCCGGTCTTTTGAGAGACAGCTAAGGCTTGATAAAAATCTTCCAGGGTTTTTACCGGTTTGCGGTTGACCTCCTCGATGAGCAGCCCTGGACGCAAATCCGCCATGGAGGCCGGACTTCCTGGGGCCACCGCGGATATTATTACCCCGCGCTTTACATCGTAGCCTAGTTCTTGAGCCAAATCTGGGGTTAAGGCCTGGACCTTAAAGCCAAACTTTTCAAGGAGTTGGTCCAATTCCGGCGCCGCGGCCTTCTGCCAGCCCTCTTTGGGATATTCTCCAATGGTCACCTTAAGGGTTTGGCGCTTTCCGTTGCGGATAATCTCCAGGTCTATGGCAGTGCCGGGATGGGTGAGCCCTACCAGGGTCCGAAGCTCCGAAGAGTTCTTTACGGGCTTGCCGTTATAGCCCACGATCACATCCCCAGCCTTAAGACCGGCCCGGTGCGCCGGCGAACCCTTCATCACCTCCGCCACCAAGGCCCCTTCGGCCTTTTTAAGACCGAACTCTTCGGCCAGGGCTGGCGTAAGGTCCTGAATCACCACTCCCAGCCAGCCTCGTACCACTTTCCCTTGTTTTACCAGCTGTTCGGCCACCAGTTTCACGATATTGATGGGGATGGCGAATCCTATCCCCATGTATCCCCCGGAACGGGTAAAAATGGCGGTGTTCATGCCAATGACTTCTCCCTTTAAGTTTAAAAGCGGCCCCCCGGAGTTTCCGGGGTTGATAGCGGCGTCGGTCTGGATAAAGTCTTCGTAATCCGTAATGCCCAAACCACTTCGTCCTTTAGCGCTCACCACCCCCACGGTTACGGTGTGACTCAAACCGAAGGGATTGCCAATGGCGATCACCCATTCTCCTACCTCGATGCCATCCGAGTCTCCCAGAGGCACGGTGGGGAGATCCTTAGCCTCGATCTTTAGGACCGCTACGTCAGACTGGGGGTCTTTACCCAAGATCTTGGCCTTGAAACTTCTCCCGTCTACTAGACGGACCGTGACCTTGTCTGCATCAGCTACCACGTGGTTGTTGGTAAAGATGAGCCCGTCCGGGCTTACGATAAAACCAGATCCGGCTCCTTTCTGTTTAAACTTGCGGGGAAGTTGGGGGAAGAACCTTCGCATAAAATCGTCTCCAAAGAAATCAAAGGGAAAAGGGCCGAAGGGAAAGGGGGGATGGCCCTCGGGGACTTTTTTTACCACGGTCTTTTCCACTTCTATAAAGACCACCGCCGGCCCGGCCTTTTCCACCACCGAGGCAAAGGCCCGGGAAAGGCTTTGGGCCACCGCCAGGTCCCGGCCCAAAGGTTGAGGGGGGGCCTCCTTCTCTGGGGTCACCTTTTTTACTTTGAACAAACTGTCCCACAAACCAGGAGCAGCCTGGGAAGGCCCGCTAAGCCCTAAACAAAAAAACAGAAGTAAGATCTTCAAACCTATTTTTCGCATCTTCTCCTCCTTTAAAGGACTTGCCTTAAAAGTTCTCCCTTTCATGGGGCCACTCTGAAGGGGCGTGAGGGCCTTGATAGAAGGCCCGGCGCCAGCGGGTTTCCGGCCCTAAGGGATGGGGTTTTTCGATCTCCATCACGATCTTTCCGTCCCGAAACACGGTGACCGTGCCTGTGGATTGACTGACTGTAATGGCCACGGCCTTGGTCAAAGCCGTTATGGCCGCGGCCGAGCGGTGACGAGCCCCTAGACCACTGGGGATATCAGCACTGACTACTCCGGTACGGATATAGGCCCCTGCGGTCTCTATGACCACGTCTCCGCGGATTATAAAGGCCCCGTCTAAGAGGGCAAACTCTTTTACGGTCTCCTCTAACCGGGGATCTAGGATATTGCGCTCATTTTCGGGATAACCCCGGAAGGGATTGATCACCATCTGCTCACAGTATTGGAGGACCTCGTCCGTATCCCCCACTATAAAACAGGTCCCAATAGGTTTGCCCTCTCGGCCCTGGGTGGCCAGAGTAATAGCAATGGAAAGGACCACCTGAAAGACCTCTGGGCGTACGATCTCTTTGAGATCCTCTAGTTGCACCAGGGCAAAGGTCTCAAACTCCTTGTCCAAATCGAAGATAAAGAGGGCGTCGAGATAGCCGCTTTCTGCCACCCCCGAAAGACAAACCAGAACATCCTCGTGGGAAAAAAGGCCCCGGGCCACCCCGATAAGGACCGCTACCTTTATTTGGCCTAGACGAGTGAGCTTGATTTCGGGCACCTGAATGACCTCCACCCCTTCGGGGGAAGCAAAGTCTTTTTTTCTGGTCACCAAACAGAGTTTTCGGGGCTTGGCTCGCTCTATAAACCGCTCTCTCTCTTCCCCTCCGGGAAAGACGTCCGCGTAAACCAAAATGGCGCTGGAAGGCAAGATAGAGGCTAGGTCGCAGGCGTATTCCAGAAACCTTTCCGTGATGGTCAAGGTGAGGGGATCCTTTTCCGACAAGATCTTCCTCCTTCAGGGGATAAGGTAGAAAAGAGGTCCTGGCCTGTCAACTCACAAAGCTCGCAAGCAATCTCCAACAAGGGTTTGAGATTTTCCACGTCTTCCCGGTTATAAAGGAGCAGGGTCCGAAGGGCCTGGCGGTCTTTAGACCTTTGCCATCTTTGCCAGAGCTTTACCGCCTCGTAGCCGTCAAGCCCTCGGCTCTTTCGAAAAAGCCCGAACTCCAGCTCCAGCTTCTTGAGTCCCCCGCGATAACCCAGGCGCCGAAAAAGAAAACGCAAATCTATGTGCCAAACCGGAAGTTCCAGCTCTGGAAAATGTTTCTTTAAAAAGGGGAGGTCAAAATGGGTCCCCCCGAAAGTCACCCAGACCGGAAAGGCCTGGAGGAACTCTGCCGCTCGGTGGAGATTGACTCCCTGGACAAAGGCCCGGTATCTATCTTGGGCGTAAGTGCCCACCACGGTAATGGCGTTTCTTTCCTTGGATAGGCCTTCGGTCTCAAGGTCTAAAAAAAGAAAGGTCCTTTCCGGGTCTGGAAAGGACCCTTTTTCCTCTAAGATCTGCCACCAAGGCCTGGAAATCACGGGAGATTTTCGGGATGCACTTCTACGGGATATTCCTTTTGGAGCTTTTTTAACAAGGCCTGAAGCTTTTCTTTCCTTTTAGCTTCTAGCAGGTCTTGGCGGACCTGATTTTTCACCTTTTCAAAAGGCTGAGATTGCGCCGGTACTTTGGCCTCCACTTTTACTAAATGGTAGCCAAAACGGGTTCTAATAGGGGAGCTGAGCTCTCCCACCTTCAGTTTGAAGACCGCTTCCTCAAACTCCGGCACCATTTGCCCTCGGGCAAAAAGTCCCAGATCCCCGCCCTTTTCTTTGGTTCCGGGATCCTCGGAATACTTGCGGGCCATCTCCGCAAAGTCCGCCCCCGCCGCAATTTTCTTGCGGATCTCTTCTATCTTTTTTAAGGCCTCTTTTTCTTGTTCTGGTTGGGCGTGGGCCGGAAAACGAACCAAGATGTGTCGGGCCTGAACCCTTTCAGGGAGTTCATAATCAGTCTTATGTTTCAAATAATATTCTTGGAGTTCCCTTTCGCTCACCTTGAGGTCTTTTAAGACCTTCCGCTGAAAGTAGTATTGGGCCAGGATCATCCGAGTCTGTTCCTCGATCTGGGCCTGAACCTCGGGATCCTTGAGAAGGCCTTCTTTCTTGCCGCCCAAAGCCAAAAGCGTAACCTCCACCCAACGGTCTACTAAAAGTTTTTTGAGATCCGGCCGGACTTGGAGCAAGGCCTTAAGCTGGGCGTTGGCCTCAAGCTCTTTCTTAAAGTCTTCCTGGGTGAGGGTATAAGGCCCCACCTTGGCTATAAGACCTTCTTGGGCCCTAACACCAGCCCCTAACAAAAGTAAGATGCATCCTGTTACCACCAAAGTCTTCCACATAAAATTCCTCCTTTGTTTTTAGATTTTACCCTCAGCGGATTACTTTTTTGGGAGGGATAAGCCCTGGGCCCGCGGTAGTGTTGGGGAGGAGAAAAGACCCCGGGCCAATAAGGGTCCCAGGGTTGGTAACGCTGTTACAGCCGGTTTGAACCCCATCTCCGAGGATAGCCCCAAGCTTTCGCAGCCCGGTATCCCACACCTTAGAGCCAATCCGGATCTTCACCGTGGTCCTGGTCAATTTCAGGTTGGCCAGCTTGGTCCCAGCCCCGAGGTTGACCTCCCTTCCCAAGATACTATCCCCTACATAGGCAAAATGGCCGGCCTTAGCCCCATCTAAAAAGATGGCGTTTTTGACCTCTGTGGTATGGCCGATCACGCAGGCCCGACCAGCCAACACGTTTCCTCGAAGATAGGCTCCTTGGCGGACCTGGGTCTCGGGCCCGATCCAGGCCGGCCCTTGGATCAAGGCCCCCGGCTCTACCACCACCGCCTCCTCCAATTGGATCTCACGGTTCAAAAACACCGCTCCCCCAAAAATCACCGTAGCCCCCACCAAGACCCCCCCTTGAAACTCTA
>JALWWR010000064.1 GCA_026993045.1 Thermodesulfatator sp. | reverse complement strand
GATAGAGCCGGATAAGGCGTGGCGGGCCGCTTCTTATTTGAAAAATTTAAAAAACTCAAGAGGAGGTGCGTATGGAGAAGGTTGAGGTTACGGGCAAGGAGAAGCGGACCGGGGCTTTCACGCTGATCGAGCTTTTGATTGTGATTACGATTCTGGCCGTTCTGGTGCTGGTGGTGGTGTCCAAGTACGGGGGGTTCCGGAACGCCGCTCTGAAGGCCAAGGCTGAGAGGGTGATCAACATTTCGCGGCAGGTGGCGGTGGCGGCGCAGCGATACTACATCCAGCATGACCAGGTTCCCACGATGGCGCAGCTGGTGTCGGAAGATCTTCTGGATTCGGAGGTGACCTTTGACGCTAACGGTGACAGCACCAATGATCTCTCGATAGACGGGACGAACGTGAAATTTTTCAGTGACACCAACGGGGTGGACCTGGTGGTCAGGATCGAGAACGTGCCGCGCAAGATATGCCTGGCGGCAGAGGACATGGCCAAGGGGACCGTGGTTTGTGATCCCAACACGCATAACATCATCTACTACCTGATTGTGCCGGACATTGCTTAGGCTCGATCAGCATCCGGTCCGCTTCGAGGGGGGCTCTGAGCCCCCCCTTTATTTTTTTGGGGTAGAGAAGGGGAGTAAAAGTTTTGTTCAGGAACATAAATCCCCTGAAAAGGAGGTCGAAGATGAGGGATAAGGGTTTTACGCTGATAGAGCTTTTGCTGGTGATTACGCTTCTGGGTTTCATAATGGCGGTGGCCCTGACCAGGCTTGATCCCGGGAATGCGAAGGTTCGGGGGCAGGCCATCAAGGTCTCGGGGTTTGCGCTGGACATGGTTAGCGTAGCGCAGTCCTATTTTGAGGACTACGGCAGGTGTCCTTCGGTGACGGATCTGGTGAATGCGGGCTACATACCGCATGCAGGTGTGACTTATTTTGAGCTTGGGGGGCAAGGGAATCTGTTTATGGGGATAAGCGGCGGCTTTGATGCGGGCTGGGGGTCCAGCATGAAAGATTGCGTGCTGCAGATCCAGCTTCCGGATCAGGGCAGGTCCTGGAACTACAAGCTGTGCAAGAGGCTGGTCAAGGACTGGTATGGACGGGTGACCTTATCCCCTGGCGGGGGGAATCCGGTGATAGTGACGGCTGACAACCGTGAGACCGTGTGTCAGGGCTGGGCCCAGGACCCCACGGGGAGGCCGTTCACCTTTCTGGTGGCGGTGGACGGTGGTAGATAATTTTGCTTCCGGTCTCGGGGCCCGCCCTGGAGCGGGCCCTCGCACTTTTTAGAAGAGATCAAGCTGCTCTGCTCCTGAGGTCGTCTTGCCCTGCAAACACTGAGGCCTGAAGGCCGGGATTTTTCTTAACACCAGCTCTCTCTCCCTGGTCTTCCTGGCGGGGCCAAGGTATTTCTTTTTTGCATCCGTGTCTTTCTCCTCCTGTTCCGGGGATTGACGGCGATTGAAGACATAACGTTCAGCCGCTTCTTCCCAATCTTTCAAGTCTTGAGCGCCAGGAATGGCAGAAAAATAGACATGTTCGACCTGCCTGATTGCGCCCTGGGCCAGAAGGTTTTTGACCAGGCGGTTATACCTGGTAATGAGGTAGTTTAGACTCGGACCCTCAATCTCTCCCAGGGCCAGGCCGTGGAGGAGGCTTACAACCTCGGCCCTGGCGTAACTGGCCACCTTCTTTCCGTCCAGGATTGCAAAGCAAAAGCTTATTTGGCCGGTGATAAGGTCCGTGAGGAGGTCAAGAAGCTTACTTCCAGGAAGGCCGGAGTGGATAAGGTTTCTCACGGTCTCAAGGTCCTGTCGGATGTTAAAGACCTCGGCCATGATGTCCTCCTTGCTAAGTTATTTCACTTTACATTATAAGCATTTTGTTTCTCTATGTCAAGTTATTTAACTTAGCAAAAGGAAAAAATGAAATGATAATGCTAAGTGCTTTAACTTGAAACGTCCTGGAAGATTAAGGCTTCTCGCTCAGTTCACGTAAACGCTCGCAGGCCCTTAACAGATGTTTGGCTGAAGAATAAAGACGAACCAGACGTTTCGCAGCCTCCTCTTCTGGCACCAGACCCACGGTGCGGGTTCGCTTCTTGCCTTCCTGGTTGTAAGTCATGACCAGCTGCCATCGATTACGATTGCGACCGGTGGTGAAACTGGTGGCCCGATTGAACCACTCCCTGTCCATGCGCAGACCATATCTGCGGCATTCAGCTAAAAACTCCTCTCTCAATTCTTCATACCGCTCATAAATCTCTCCCGCCATTTCCGCATACCTCTCCCGGTCCATGCCGCCCTTCTAGCACGATGCCCTCCGGGGATCAAGTTTTTTCACTTAGCTTTTCTCTCTCAGGGGAAAACAAACTTTGTTTCCCTATTAACCAGCACCCATAAAGGAGGCGGTCATGTCGAAAGAGTTGATCCGGAGTTTGAGGGATTTAAGGCTGGAGCTTGAAAGGCTGCTTGACACGGGCTGGACGCCTCCCCCTGAGATGAGGGAGGATGCGGAGGCCCTTTTCGGGGACCTGGGAGAGGTGCTCAACATGCTGGATTCGAGAGATCTGGAGTCGCTTCAATGGGATTGATTCCGCCTCCGGGCCTCCTTTTCGTTTTTGAGGCCTTCTTTCAGAAAGGTTTCCCACATCTCCTCCATGGCCTTCCTTCTCACATCCGGCAGGAGGTGCGCATACCGCTCCGTCATCTGGATTGTTTTGTGGCCCGCAAGCTCCTTAATAACGTGCAGCGGTGTTCCCTGGATCGCAAGCCAGGAGCAAAACGTGTGGCGTAGGGTGTGAAAGGTGACCCGGTCCCGCGGGTCCTCTATGCCCTCGTTAAGCCTGCAGATCTTTACCGCAGTGTCAAAAGCCGATGGGACCTGAGTGAAAGGTTTTCCATCAGGTTTGAGAAAGACCGGATCCTCTCCGGACAGCTCCCGGCCAATCCTGTCCTCCACCTCGTCCCGCAGGTCCTTTAAAACCTCCAGGGCGTCGCTCAGGACAAAAACCCTGCGATTCTCGCCGCCCTTCGGGTCCTTGATCGAAATGACACCATTCTCAAGATCGATATCCTTCCACCTGAGGTTGAACAGCTCCCCCGCCCGCATCCCGGTGTGAAGGGCAAGATAGACCAGAGGATAGAGGAGGTTGTAAGGAGTGGTCCGGCGCTCGCATTCCGACAAAAGACGGGAAGCCTCCTCATAAGAAAGAAACCTCTCCCTGCGATTGTCAAACCGGGGGAGATCCACCCCGCCCGCAGGGTTCGTCCCTCTCATGAATCCCCAGGCTATGGCGCGGGCAAAGACCTGATGCACGGCCCGGATCACCCACTGCACCGTGCGGGGAGCCAGCTCCCGCTCAAGCATGCGAACCTTTATCTGCTCAAGATCGTAAGACGAAATCTCATCCAGACGTCTGGACATGATGGTGTGGCAGTGATTGCGCAGGGCGCTGAGCTCCTTTTCAGTGCTCTGCCGATTCTTTCGGTGAGAAAGAAGCCAGGGGGCATAATGCTTGTCCAGGAACTCCTGCAACGTAAGCCCCATTTTGCTCACAGATCCAAGATCTCCACGCAATTCCGCCTCCAGCATCTCGCTCTTGAACTGCGCCTCCACCTTGCGGGCCTCCTCCAGGGTCTCACAAAGTCGGGAAAGATCCGCTCCCTTTCGCCTAACCCGAACCCTGTACCTCCGGTTGTCCCGACCAGTCAGGACAGCACCGCACTTTTTACAAACCCTGTTGGAAGACCTCTGATCGGATTTGCACCGTACACAGTGGAGATATATGGCCATTTTTTTCTCCTCCCTGGCCGACTTCTGTCCACTAGCAATCGGCCTTGGTGGACACATAGTGGACAAATACAAAGAGAAGAATAGCATACGAAAGGGTGGAAAGGTAACAAAGAGAGCATATCCGAAAGCGGCTTTTTTGGCCCCCTGAACCCCTGAAAATCCTTGATGCTGTAAGGAAACATGGACTTTACAAGGGATTGGCGGAGAGGGAGGGATTCGAACCCCCGGTGCGGGTTTTAGCCCGCACAGCCGATTTCGAGTCGGCCCCCTTCGACCACTCGGGCACCTCTCCGTACCCCTTAATTTAATAAACCCTCGGCCAAAAGCCAAGTCTTTCGGGGCGGGGAAAGGGATTCAAACGGACGGTTTTTTCTTCTTTCCAAATGAAAAAGGGACTCTTTTAGGCCTGCGTTTCTCAAAGGTTTTCCCTTTAAGAGCGGCGAAGTTTAAAAAATTTTTGGAGAAGCTCTCGGGCTTCTTCAGCCAGGAGACCTGAAGTCACCTCAAGGCGATGGTTTAAACGGGGGTCGTTTACCAGATTGTAGACACTACCGCAGGCCCCGGTACGTGGGTCTGGGGCGGCAAAGACCAGGCGTTTAACCCGGGCGTAGACCAAGGCTCCAGCACACATGGGGCAAGGCTCCAAGGTGACGTAAAGGGTGGTGTCTAATAAACGGTAGTTTTGCACCTTTTGAGCCGCCTGTCTTAAAACCAGGATTTCGGCATGCGCTGTAGGGTCGCAGAGAGAAAGGGGACGGTTATGGTCCCGGGCCAAGAGTTTTCCTGCGGAAGAGACCAGGACCGCCCCCACCGGGACTTCGTTTTCTTCAAAGGCCTTACGAGCTTCTTCCAAGGCCAGGGTCATGAAGTACGAATCAATATTTTTCATCGTAAAAGCAGGCTTAAGCCTAGGAAGATATAAGGAAGCCCTTCGCTCAGGGATTCAAGTTCCAAACGGCGACCCAAAGGCTTTCGCCGAAGGAGAAGCCACAGACCTAAGGCGTAGAGCCAGACTCCTTCGAGGATTAGTATTTTGGGATTCCATAGCCCACCTCCGGCCGTCCAAAGCACTCCTGCTAAGGCTACAACTCCTAAGAATTGAAGCGCCCTTTTTTCGCCCCAAAAGGCGGCCAGGGATTCCCGCCCCAAGAAACCGTCTTCCATGAGGTCTAAAAGGTCTATGGCCAGGGCCCGGAAAAAGGCCAAAAGGAGGCTCAAGAAGGCCCAATAACCTAAAATCTTAGGAGAAAAAGGCCAAGGGAGGGCGTAAAAAAGGGCTATAACAGCCCAAAAAAGGGTGATGAACAAGGTGCGGTTTCCCGGCCAAAGGGTGCGTAAAAAAGTCAGGCTATAAGGGGCTGCCAGTCCTCCGGCTAAGGCCGTAAGCAACAGATAGGGGGGCCCGGCCCGATAAGCTCCTATGAGGGCTATAACAAAAGCCAGGAGGCTGGCCCCTAAAAATAGGTTTTGATACTTCTGATAAAGACGGGCCTTGTAAGGATTGCATAAGGAAAGAGGGACCTGAGCCACCAGGGAATTCCAGGTATGGGCAAAAAAGGCCAAGGCTAAGGCTGAAAGCATTAAGCTCCACTGGAGATCTCCTTTCAACCAGAGCGCGAGGCCACCGTAAAGGCTGGCCAGTCCTCCAGAGAGTAAAAGGTGACTGTTTACTAAAAGCCACCAGCCTTTTCGAAAGGGGTTTCCTAATTCGGCCAACCTTTCCACCACCCCGTTAATTAACCAATTGGGGGTGGAGGCTCCGGCGCTAAGCCCGATTTTTTGGCTCTGAGACAGATCTTTAAGCGGGAGCTCTTCCGGGGTCTCTACCAAAAAGACCCGGCGGCCTTCTTCCTGAGCGATCTGGGCCAAGCGGTTGGTGTTGGCGCTACCTCGGCCTCCGATTACTACTATAGTGTCGCATTCTTGAGCCAGTTCTCGAACGCTTTCCTGCCGCACGTGGGTGGCGTGACAAATGGTGTTGATGACCTCTCCCCCGGGGTAACGGCTGAGGATCTCTTGGGAAAGAAACTCAAAGACCTCTTCATCTTGAGTGGTCTGAGAGAGAATGACGTAACGTTCGAGCTTGGGGAGTTCTTCCAGGTCCTTGAGGCTACTTACTACCCAGCCTTTGCCATTGGTGTATCCCAAGATGCCTCGGACTTCGGCATGATCCCGGTCGCCAATTAGGATCACTTGGTAACCCCTTTGGGAGTACTGCCGGGCCAAAGCTTGGACCTTAGCCACCCTGGGACAAGTTCCGTCTATAACCTCCAGACCGGATTCTTGGAGGGCCTTTTTTTCTTGTGGAGGAATGCCATGGGCCCGAATGATTACTTGGCCTTTGGAAGGCGGTGGAGATTTTTTGAGATCTCGAATCCCCAGCTTTTCTAGAAGCTCCAAGGCTTGGGGGTTATGGATGAGGGGGCCGTAAGTATAGACTGGGTTAGGAGAGGTTTCCGCCGCCTTGAGGGCCAGGCGCATGGCCCGTCTTACCCCCATACAGAATCCTGCTCGGCGTGCTACCTTAAGCTTCATTATCCCCACTCCGAAAGCTCGATTTTGAGACGTTCTAAAAGCCCTTCCTCTGCCAGGCTAAAATAGCCTTCTCGGGCTACAATCACATGGTCCAGAATGTTGAGCTGGAGGAGGTGGGCCGTTAAAACCAGGCGCCGGGTTAAAGCTAGGTCTTGGGGAGAAGGGGAAGGATCTCCGCTGGGATGGTTGTGGGCCAGAACTAGGGCGGCCGCTTGGTATTCCAAGGCCCGGGCGAAGATTTCCCTGGGATAGACCGCACTTTCAGTAAGGGTCCCTCGAAAGAGTTCCTCCACCCCTAAGATCCGATGCCGGGCATCCAAAAAGATGACCTTGAAGACTTCTTGAGGTTGGTCTACCAGTTCATGGGCCAGATATTCATAGAC
>JALWWR010000063.1 GCA_026993045.1 Thermodesulfatator sp. | reverse complement strand
CCTTCTTCCCGCAGCCGGTTTATAAGGTCCACCAGGATGATGGCGTCATTAACCACTACCCCGGAAAGGCCCACGATGCCAAAAAAGCTTAAGATGGAAAGCTGGTGGCCTAGAAGGAGATGCCCCAGAAAGGCCCCTACGATCCCAAAAGGGATGGCCAGCATAATGATTAGCGGCTGAGAGAAGGAGCGCAGGGGAATGGCGATCAGGATGTAGATCAGGATGAGGGCCAAGATGAACTCTTTTTTAAGCTCTCGCATGGTGCGGGCCTCCTCTCGTCCCTCGCCCTCAAAAGAATAGGAAAGGCCAGGGTATTTCTGAGAGAGGCTCGGCAGGACCTCTTTTTTAAGATACTTTCGGGCCTCGCTTGCGGTGAGAGTCTTTTCATCCACCTCAGCCCGCACGTAGATGACCCTCTTGCGGTTAAGGCGTTCAAGCTTTACATAGCCCGGAGAAAATACTGGCTCGGCCACCTCGAGGAGGGGAATTTCCCTTCCCCCGGGAAAATGAAGGCGTAGGGTCTTTAAAGTGTCAAGCGTAAAGCGCTCCTCGGCCGGAGCTCTCACTAAGACTGAGATCTCGTCTTCTCCTCGCTGAAAGCGCTGGACCTCTTTCCCATAAAAGACAGACCGCACCAAAGAGGCCACCTCTGAAAGGGTCACTCCTAGAGAGCGAGCGGCGGGCTTTAAGCGGAACCGAAGCTCCTCTTTTCCTTCCTGAAAGCTGTCTTCAAGGTCGTGAAGCCCGCGTATCTTCGCGAGCTGAGATTTGAGGTCCCTCACCGCGGAAAGAAGGACCTCTTCTTCCGGATGAGAGAGGGCCACGGAGATAGGCTTTCCCATCGAGAAAAGCTCTCCCTTGAAGACCACCGCTTCGGCCTCAGGTACCTGCCCCACCGCCTTCCGCCAGCGGGAAACCAGGGCCTTGGTGCTAACTCCTGGTCTTTTTTCCGCTGGAACCAAACGCAACTCCACTGAAGCCACGTGGCTTCCCATCTCAGGCACTCCCCCATGAGGGCCTACTAGGGTGGCTCCCACCGAGATGAGATGATATTTGAGGAGCTTGAGCCCGGTCTCTTTTTCGGCCTCGCGCACCGCGGCCACCCCGGCGGCCTCAATCCTTTGGGCAAGAGAAAGGGTCTCTTCAAAGGTGCTTCCTGGAGGAAGGCGCAGGGTACAGGTAAGGCGGTTGCCCTCCACTCGTGGAAAGAAGCTGAAACGGAGTCTTCCTCCAAGCCAGAGGGAAAAGACCACCAAAAGGAGGGCCGTAAGGGAAGCCACCGTGAACCAACGCCAGGAAAGGGCCCTTTTTAAGGTGGGAAAATAGACCTTTTCCACAAAAGTCTCGAGTCTTCCGGAAAGAAGGGGTTTTTGGGCGGGAATCTTGGCCCCCATTAAATGCGCTGGAAGCACGAAAAGGGCCTCAAGCAGAGAGCCAGCGAGCACGAAAATGATCACCGCCGGGATAACCCGCATGAAGCGCCCCATAGCCCCCACTCCGTAAAGGAGGGGCCAGAAAGCGGCGATGGTGGTGAGGATGGAAAAGATCACTGGAGTTGAGACCTCAAGCGTCCCCTCTACTGCAGAGCGAAGGGGAGAAGCCCCTTTTTCTCGATAACGGAAGACGTTCTCCCCCACCACAATGGCGTCGTCTACCACGATCCCCAGGACCAGGATGAAAGCAAAAAGGGAAATCATATTTATGGAAAGCCCAAAGTGCGGCATCAACCAAAGTCCAAAGGCAAAAGAGACCGGGATCCCCAGGGCCACCCAGAAGGCGAGGTTGAGATGCAGAAAAAGGCTTAAGAGCAGGACCACTAGCACCCCGCCATAGGCCATATTTTTTAAAAGGAGCTTGATCCGGGACCAGAGGATCTCGGTCCGGTCGCGCATGATCTCAAGGTTAAGCCCCTCGGGAAGTTCGCTCTGAAGTCGAGGGAGGTGTTTTTTGACCGTGCGGGCCAGATCCAAGACATTCTGGTCTCCCACCCGGAAGACCTCGATCACCGCCGCGGGTTTTCCCCGATAAAAGACGGCGTAATCCAGGCTGTCCCGCAGCTCCTCGCGGATCTCGCCGAGATCCTTAAGATAGACTATCCCGCCCTTCTCCCCGGAAAGAAGCCTTATAGTCTCGTATTCTTCTCCGAAATAGCGTCGGCCCCGGAGGCGAACCAAATATTCCTCGTGAGGGTTTTTGAGCCGGCCGGCCGGAAGGTCCAAGGTCTCTTTCCTTATGATCTCGGCTATTGCAGAAAGGCTAAGCCCGTACTCCCGGAGCTTCTTTTCTGGGACTTCGATGTGGATCTCCTGGGGGAAAAGTCCGTAGTACTCCACCTCGGTGATCCCGGGAAGAGAAAGCAGCCGGTCCTTGATCCTTTCCGTCCAAAACTTCAGGGTCTCGCGGTCCACCTCTCCGTAAAGGGCGAGATTCAGAACTTCGCGCCGGATGAGGACCTTTTTTACCAGCGGCCTTTCGGCCTCTTGGGGAAGGGTGGAAAGGGCCTCCACCTCGGTCTTTATTTCCTCTAGGAGCTCGCGAACATCACGGCCCTCAAGGACTTCCACCACCACGCGCCCTTCGCCCTCTCGGGCTACGGAAATGATGCGGTCTATTCCAGAGAGGGAGGCGATGCGCTCCTCAATGGGCTTAATCGCCGATTCCTCTATTTCCTGCGGCGAAGCCCCTCGATACTCTATGGTGATCACAATTTGGTCCGCCGAGACTTCCGGGAAGATTTCCACCTTGATGGTAAGAAGGGTGAGAACGCCAGAGGCCAAGACTAGCAGCATGAGGAGGTTGACAGCCACATGGTTTTTTACAAACCAGGAGATAAGGCCTCTCACCGAAGCACCCTCACCCGCATTCCGGAAACTCCTCCCCGGAGAGGCCCTAGGACCACCTCCTCCGATTCCTTAAGCCCCTTAACGATCACCACCTCTTTTTCGGACTCTGAAAGGAGCTTTACCCAGCGCCTCTCAAGCCTCTCACCCCTTACCACCCATACGAAGGGTCTTCCCCGAAGGCGGTGAAGGACTCTCCGAGGAAGCACAAAGGCCCGGGGATAAGTCTTTCCACTAATTTTTACCGTAAGAAAGACCCCCGGAAGAAGGGGAGGCCTTGCCGAGGGATCCTCAAGGACAAGGTAAAGGGGGACCAGGCGGGTCTTGGGATCCACCTCTTCTCCTAAGCGTTTGACCCGGGCCTGGTAGCGCCAGAACCTCTCGCCGGCCTCCCAAATAAGCTCGGCTTTGGAGCCTGAAGAGGCGTTAAACCCCGGAACCGAGAGGTAGGGAAGGAAGTGATCCGCTACTGGAGCGTAGATCTCTAGCCCCGAGAGGGGATAAAGCCTGGCTAGGGTCTTTCCTGGGCTGGCGTAGCTTCCCACCTCGGCCCGGACCTCAAGGACCCTTCCGGTGAAAGGGGCCTGGATTACGGTGCGCTCAAGATCCCTTTCGGCCTTTTCAACCGCAGCCTCGGCAGCCTTAACCCGGGCCCGGGCCTCTAGGAGCTGGGGCTTTTTGATCACCAGCGGCGGGGGCGGAGCCTTTCCTTTAAGCCTTTTCCATTCAAGGAGGCTCCTTTCAGCCTCGGCCTCGATCTCCGCCAGGGCCCTTTTGGCCTGAGCCAGTTCGGCCTTAGCCCGCAAAAGCGCCGCCTGATAATCCGTGGGATCCAGGCGGAAAAGGACCGTGCCCTTAGGTACTACGTTTCCGGGAAGAAGGTCTGGGGCCATATATACAAGACGTCCGGGGACCTCGGAGGAAAGTTCGGCTTTCCGGGGGGCCACTACGGTCCCGGTAGTCTCAACGGTATAGGTATAGGGACGGGAGCGGGCTATGACCACCTTTACGGCCAGGACCGCCTTTTTCTTAAGCCTTGAAGGGGGTTTTTTCTTAGAAGTGATGAGGTGGTGGGCCCCTAAGAGTCCCAAAAGAAGGACAAGCCCCGAGAGGAAGACCTGAAAAAAAGTCTTTCTCATTCTTTCTCCTCCTCAAAATCCCCCGCAAGCGCTCGATAAAGAAAGACCCGGTTTAAGAAAAGAAGCTTTTTAGCCGCCAGAAATTTGCGTTTACTCTCAAAGACCTCCATGAGGGCCTTAAGATAAGTCTCGGCTGGAAGCAGCCCGGTCTCAAAACGGGCTTTTTCAAAACGGGCCTTCTTTTGCGAAAGTCGGACCTCCCTTTCAAAGGCCTTCACCCTCTCCTGCAACCTCTTTTCGGTAAGGAAACCGTATTCCACCTCCTTTAGAGCCTCAAGCACGGCCTCAAAATATTCCTCTTGAGCCTGCTGGTACCGCATGCGGGCCGCCTTTTCCTCGGCTGAAAGCCTTCCCCCTTCAAAGATTGGCTGAGTGATCCCGAAAAGGAGGGTCCAGAGCCGGTTTTTCGAAGAAAGTAGGTTTTTTAGGGCTGGGGAAACGCGTCCTTCTTCAGCCGTGAGGACGATTCGGGGAAGACGGGCTCTCCGGGCCACCTTCACCCTTTCAGCCATGGCCCGAAGGCTGGCCTGCGCTGCTCGAAGGTCTGGCCGGCGCAAAAGGAGATCCGAAGGGATTCCCCCCGGAGGTGGGGGAAGTTTTTGGCGGCAAAGGCCTGCGGCTTCCTTAAGCCTCAAAGTCCCCGACGGGTAGCGTCCGGAAAGAAGTTCAAGCACCTGAAGGCGGGCCCGAAGGTCGCGTTCTAACTCCGGGAGAAGAGCCTTTAAGCCCTGGTGGGCCCTTTTTGCGGAAAGAAGCTCGGTCGAAGAAAGAAGTCCCCGGGCGTATTTTTCCTCCAAGGTAGAAAGGTAACGGGAGGAGACCTCAAGCTCCTCCCGAAGGAGGTCCCTTTCGCAGGAAAGGAAAGCGGCCTCAAGGTAGGCGGAAACCGTCTCGGCTGCAAGGCTTAAGGCCAGGGCCTTTCGGTTTTCCTTGGCGGAAAGAAGATCAAAGTAGGCCGCCTTCTCGCTAGCCGAAAGCCTCCGCCAGAGATCCACCTCGTAGGAGGCCCGGAGAGAGCCCGAGAACTCTCCGTAAATGATCTTCCCAAAGCGAAGGGCCCCAGAAGGGGTAAAACGGGCCCTCTTTCCAGTGAAATCAAGCTCCGCTCGGGGGAGGCGTTCGGCCTTCTGGACCTTGAGTAAGGCTGCCAGTTCGCGCACCCGAAAGTGAGCTCGGGCAAGATCGTGATTGGCAGAAAGGGTCTTTCTTACCAGCTGGTCAAGTTCCAAAGAACCGAAGACCTTCCACCAGTTTTCCGAAGGGGGAGGGAGCTTGGGGGAAGAGGCGTTCAAGGAACGTTTCGGAAGAGGGGGAAGCCCTTCTTGCGGCTGGGGAGCAGAGGAGCAAGAAAAGAGTAAAAGGGCCCCAAAGAGGAGAAGAAGACCTGAAAGTCGCACGTTTAGAAATTATCAAGCGGGGAAATCTAACGCAAGTTTGACTTGCGAAAAGGGGTTTTGGGTGGTAAAAAGCGGGCAAAACTCACGCCCGGGAAAGGGGCCTTACGGGGTGTCCGGGGAGACCCGGATGGTAAGGCCTAGGGCGGAGGCCAAACCCAAAGGAGGTGTGTTATGTCCTATCTTACTATGAAACAGTTGCTGGAGGCGGGGGTCCATTTTGGGCACCAGACCCGCCGGTGGAACCCCAAGATGAGGCCTTTCATCTTTGGGGAGCGAAACGGGATCCACATTATCGATCTGCAGCAGACCCTTAAGTATTTTGAGGTGGCCTATGAATTCGTGGTCAATACGGTAGCTGAAGGAGGAAAGATCCTCTTTGTAGGCACCAAGAAGCAGGCTCAGGACACCATTCGGGAGGAGGCCGCCCGCTGCGGTATGTATTATGTGGATCACCGTTGGTTAGGAGGTACGCTGACCAACTTTAAGACCATCCGGCAGAGTGTGGAAAAACTTCGTCGGATCGAACAGTGGATGGAAGACGGGACTATCGAGCGGTTTCCCAAAAAGGAGAGGCTCAAACTGGAGCGCCTGCGCCAGAAACTGGAGCGCAACCTCGGGGGAATAAAAGATATGGAAAGTCTACCCCAGGCCCTTTACGTAGTAGACCCTCAGAAGGAGGAGATTGCGGTCCTTGAGGCCCGGAAGCTTGGCATCCCAGTGGTGGCCATCACGGACACCAACTGTGACCCGGACCTCATCGACTATATCATCCCTGGAAACGACGACGCCATTCGGGCCATTAAACTCCTCACCTCCAAGATAGCCGACGCCGTGCTGGAAGGGACCGAGATCTACCGAGAAAGACTGGCCGCGGAAAGTGACAAAGAGGCCGAAGAGGGGGCGGAGGAGCTTTCCGAAGAAGAAAAGGCCCAGGCCATTATTGAAGAAGTCTTGAAGGAAGAGGAAAGAGAGGCGGAATTTGAAGAGGAAGCCAAAGCCATAGAAAAGGAGGAGGAATAAAATGGCGGAAGTAACTATGGAATTGATTAAGGAACTCCGGGCGCGGACGGCTGCCGGGTTTATGGACTGCAAAAAGGCCTTGGAGGAGGCCGGAGGGACCAGGTGGTCCTGGGCGGCATAGATGTTGAGTACCGGCATGGTGACCCGGGCCAGGTCCACCGTCTGATCGCCGATGGTCACGGTGCCCTTGATCAGGCCGTTGTCCTGGTAGAACTGCTTGATGAACTCCCGGTAGGCCTCGCCGGCCTGGTCGGGGCTGTCGAAGATCCACTTTTCCATGCGCATAAAATTGCGCGCGGATTCCCGGTCGCCCAGCAGCTCGATCATGTCCAGGTACTTC
>JALWWR010000062.1:10267-22148 GCA_026993045.1 Thermodesulfatator sp. | reverse complement strand
CTCCTTCACAACCTTGGCCAAAAGAGACCATTCTAGGACCCGGGCCTTTAAGATGGGGCACCATGGCCTCGGCGATTTCTTCCGGGGAAGGGGTGAAGGTAAGGCGTTCCTGGGCCACATGGGGTCCCTCTTCGGGCTGCTCGGAAAGACACCCTAGGCAACGGGCGTTACAACCCGGGGAGACCGGGACTGGGGCTTCGAAACGATCTAGGACAAAATTCCGGGCCGCGGGACACTGGTAACGCCGCACGCAGTTTTCCACCAGGTGTCGCATTAAGCGGTTTTGGGGAAACCGTTGAAGCATTTCCCGGGCCCGGGCCTCAATCCTTTGAGGGTCAAAAAGCCGGGCCTCTTGGCGGACATCCCAGTCGGAACGGAAGGCCGTGGCCCAGAACCTCCCCCGCCACCAGCCTACTCCGGCGTAAGAATAAAGGGGCAGGGGCGGGAGGTCTTCTTCGGCCGGCTCATAAGGGGCCAGATAGAGCTGGGTGTGAGCCGGGGCCAGGAAAACTGCCACCGCAAAGGCCGGCTCCCCGGGATGGAAGGGGTTTTCATAAAGGGTGACCGGCTGGCCTCGTTGGGGATCAAGTCCGATGGGATAGCGATGAGGTAAGACGTAAAGGGCCGAGCCCAAGGGTACAGGGATAAAATCTTCGGTTTCCGGCAGGATTAGGTCGTAGCCCGAAAGCCCCAAAGCCCAAAGGTAAGGATGATCATAAAGGCGTCCTTCCCGGTCCGCAAAAACTAAACGCGGCGCTCTCTCAGGATGGGGATAAATCTTCATGGCAAGTTTTGCCGTCTCTTGGGGCTCAGCCCGCGTAGTTTCTCTCTAACCGCTCCTACAAGGTATAAAGAACCGGCTACTAAAATGGGGTGATCTTCTTTTAAGGCCTCTTCCAGGGCCTCTTCCCAGCTCTTAAAGGTTCTGGCTCCTTGAGGTCGGACCTTTTCCCATTCCTTTAGAGTTACCGGGTGGCGAGGGCCAGGCGGTTCACAAAGAAAGACCTGCGAGGCCGAGGACGAAAGGAGGCTTAGCATCTTGCGGTAGGGCTTGTCCCCTCCTTCGTCAGTGGCCCCAAAGATTAAGGTGTAGTCCCGGAACTCCCTTTCTTTTAGGGCTTTAAGTAAAGCCCGGCTCCCTTCTAGATTGTGGGCCCCGTCTAAAAGGACCCCCGGGCCCACCGCTAGATATTCACATCTTCCAGGCCAATTTACCCTTTTAAGGGCCTTCCGAAGGAGGGCCTCCTTTAAGGGCCACCCCCAGGCTTTCAATTTTTCCAAAGCGGCCAAGGCTAAGGCCAGGTTTTCTCTTTGAAAGGGGCCGGACAAGGAGAGTTCCAGGGCTTGCAGCCTGAGCTCCGGGCCATAATAGTGGTAGAGGCCGTCCTTTTTCCGGATCCGAAAATCTTTCCCATAACGGAATAAAGGGACCTTGAGGCTTTGGGCCCTTTCTTCTATTACTTTCAAAGCCGGGGGCTTAAGTTTGCCTACCAAAGCTGGTCTTTCGGGTTTGAAGATACCGGCTTTTTCACGGGCAATGGCCTCTAGGGTGGGTCCCAAATATTTCTGGTGGTCTAAGGCCACGTTGGTGATGAGAGTGAGAAGAGGATGGCACACGTTAGTGGCGTCAAGCCGCCCGCCAAGGCCGCATTCCACCACCGCCAGATCTACTTTTTCCTGCGCAAAATAAAGGAAAGCCGCTGCGGTAGTAATCTCGAAATAGGTGGCCGGCAGCGCCAGCTCTTCAAGGCCTTTCTTGATCTGGTTGAGAAGGGCGGCTAAAGAAGATTCTTCAATGGGGTTTCCGTTGATCTGAAACCGTTCTCTTACCGAGACCAAGTGGGGCGAGGTATAAAGGCCTACTTTAAGCCCTTGGGCTGAAAGGGCCGTCGCCAAGATGGCCGCGGTGGAGCCCTTCCCGTTAGTGCCCGCGATATGGATAGCCGGAAATTTTTTTTCGGGGTGCCCTAAGTAAGAAAGGAGCTTCTCGATCCTTTCAAGTCCGGGCTTTATCCCGTGGAATTGGAAGCTATTTAGCCAGTCTAAGGCCTCTTTGAAATCCATTAAAACTTCTAGGCTCCTAAAATAAAGGGAGGGCCAGGCGGCCCTCCCTTTATTTTAAACGCTAGAATCCGATCTTACATCTCTTTGGGATAGCGCAGGCTCAAGACCATTTCCTGAACCTGTTTGGGAGGCTCTTTGGTGACCAAAGAGACGAGAACCGTGACTATAAAATTGATAATCATCCCGATCATACCGATGCCTTCCGGGGAGATCCGGAACCACCAATGCTCAGGGGTGTTAGCCGCAGGGTTGATAAATTTGAAGTAGATGATGTAGGCCGCGGTAAAGATGATCCCGGTAAGCATGCCGGCAATAGCTCCTTCCCGGGTGGTTCGTTTCCAGAAGACTCCTAAAACGATAATGGGGAAGAAGGAAGAGGCTGCTAGCCCGAAGGCAAAGGCCACCACCTGAGCCACGAATCCCGGGGGATGGATCCCGAAATATCCGGCCACCAAGACCGCCAAGGCGGCTGCGATCCGGGCCGCAAAAAGTTCGGTTCGTTCCGAGATTTGAGGGGCGATAACGTTTTTGAGAAGGTCGTGGGAAAGGGCCGAGGAGATGACCAGGAGGAGCCCGGCCGCAGTGGAAAGGGCCGCTGCCAGACCGCCAGCCGCTACCAGGGCCACCACCCAGGCCGGGAGTTTGGCGATCTCAGGGTTGGCCAAGACCATAATATCGCGGTCCACATAGAGCTCGTTAGGAGTGTTGGGGATAACTTCATTTTTGACTACTACCTGACCGTATTTGCCCCGCACCAGATTGCCTTTTTCATCTTTTACTAGAATGGGTTTGCCCTTGAAAGGTTTGCCAGGGCCGTATTGCATCCGGCCGTCCCCGTTTTTGTCTACCCAAATGATAAGACCGGTCTTTTCCCAGTTCTTGAACCACGAAGGGGCTTCCGCGTAAGTTTTGCCGTGCACCGTTTTGATGAAGTTGAGCTTGGCAAAGGCTCCCACCGCCGGGGCCGTGGTGTAAAGGATGGCGATAAAAAACAAGGCCCATCCAGCCGAGGCCCGGGCGTCTCGGACTTTGGGCGTAGTGAAGAAACGGATGATGATATGAGGAAGCCCGGCGGTTCCTACCATGAGGGTAAGAGTAATGGCAAAGACGTCGATTCGAGGTTTGAGCCCGGAGGTGAAGGCTGGAAGTCCTAGATCCCGCTGGATCTGATCCAATTTTTCTAGAAGATAGCCGGCGTCGGTGTTAAGAAGCCTTTGTCCGGCTTCGCTCAGGGCCGCTCCCAGACCAATCTGAGGGATAGGGATCCCTGTAAACATTAAGGCGATAAAGATGGCCGGAATCAGATAGGCTGTAATCAATACGCAGTACTGAGCTACTTGGGTGTAGGTGATGCCCTTCATGCCCCCTAATACGGCGTAGAAGAAGACGATGGCCATTCCGATCAGAACTCCAGTGTTAATATCTACTTCCAAGAACCGGGAGAAGACCACTCCTACCCCTCGCATCTGACCGGCTACATAAACGAAAGAGACGAAGATGGCACAGATCACCGCCACCGTGCGGGCCGTCTGAGAATAGTAGCGCTCGCCCACGAACATAGGGACGGTATATTTTCCGTATTTCCGAAGGTAAGGGGCCAGGAGCATGGCTAGAAGCACATACCCTCCGGTCCACCCCATAAGATACATAGAACCGTCCCGTCCCAGGAAAGCTATCAACCCGGCCATAGAGATGAAGGAAGCCGCTGACATCCAGTCCGCTCCGGTGGCCATCCCGTTTAACACGGGATGGACCTGCCGGGCCGCTACATAAAAGTCCCCGGTGGTCCGAGCCTTGGACCAGATGGCGATGCCAATATAAAGCGCAAAGGTAAGACCTACCATTATCCAAGTCCAGGTCATAATGCCCATGGCTACACCTCCCTAAACCGAAATGGTTAGACTTCCGCTACCCCAAACTCTTGGTCTAACCGGTTCATAAGCTTCACGTAGATGGCAATCAAGACTACAAAGATCATCTCCGATCCCTGGCAAGCGAACCAGAAGCCCAAGGGATACCCTCCCATCTTTATCTGGTCTAACTGGTCAACAAAGATAATTCCGAAAAGGTAAGAGACGGTAAACCAAATAGCCAGGAGAAAAACGATATACTTGAGATTTCTTCGCCAGTAAGCACTCATTTGTTCTTTGGAAAGGGCCATAATCCACCTCCTTATAAAGGATTGTTTTTAAATCCGATTTTGGAGTCTTCATCTCATAGCATATCACCTCCTTTTTTAGAAATAATTAAAAGTTCTGAGAGTTTCCGAACCCCTTGTTTTTGGAGTTGCCAAAGTTGTCTCTGAAAGATCTGGGCTGTAAGGTAGGCGTCATAAAGGGCGTGGTGTAAAATTTTGGTCTCCACCCCGTATTCCCCCGCCATTCGGATCAATGAGACATATTCTTTCTTAGGCTCGAAAAAGGCGTCCGAGCCCAAACTTTTTTTTTATGCCATTGATAAACCCGGTATATGTCTACCTTGGGTAACGAGGGAAGCTCTAGACGCCACTTCTTGAAATACTTTTTTATGAAAGATAAATCAAGTTGCAGGTTGTAACCTACTAATACGGTATTTTGAATAAAGTCTCGAAATTCAGGAAGAATGCGCTGTATTTCCGGAGATTCCTGAATATCAGAGGGTAATATTTGATGAATGGGGACGGTGTGATCAAAGTTTCGGGTAGTATAGACCTCGCGATAAAAGATTTCGCTCAAGAGGATTCGGGTCCCTTGCATCTTTAAGGCCCCGATAGAAAGAAGCTCATCGGTCTTGGGATTAAGTCCCGTAAGTTCGGTATCTAGCACCGTAAAGAGGGTTTCATTAAGGGGCCGGTCAGGAGGTTTTCGAAAAAGAGGCCACATCTTATCCCAACCGTCCTAACATATATTTGTTTTCGATTCGGTCTTGGACCTTGCTTATCAGACTGCACACTTCCTTGAAAAACTTCCTTTCTAGTTGCGTAAGGTGTTTGGGGTTGATGTAGTTGTCAGGTTTTTCTCCTCTTTGGACCTGTTCATATTGATGGTGAAGCCTCAGAGACATCAGAAATTCGAAGGCCTCCATAAGTTCCGGCCCGTATTCTTTGGCCAGGGGGTGAATTTCTTTAAGCCTTTCAAGACGTTCCAAGGTAGAGGTTTCGGCAATGGGGGTCTCCAAGGCCCAAAGGCGCGCGATATTTACAATGGGGGCCAGCCCCCGGTATTTAAGGTTGAGCTCGTCTTTATGCTCCCCGCTTTTTTCCACTACAAAGGTGCGGAAGAAGCCCAAGGGGGGTTTGAATTGGACCGTTAGCTTAGCCATATGGAGCAAGAAGATATCCTTACCCCGGACTTCCTTTAAAAGGAAATCTTTCAATTCTTGCGCCAGGGAGATCTCTCCGTAAAGGCCCCGGAAGTCAAAAAGGATCACGGACTGCAGAATGGCCTCTGGGGTGGGGGTATTAATCCAGCGCCGGAAATAATCTTTCCAGACCTTTAAGGGCTGGCACCAGCGGGGATTGCTGGCCATGTAGTTTCCCGGGCAGCGAGCAAAGCCGCACTGCACCAAGGCTTCCACAGTCTTTTTGGCAAGAGTTCGAAAGTAGTTTTCGCATGTGACGGTTTCTTCAGGAGTGGCTGGATCCTGATAAACCAAACCGTTGTCCTGATCCGTAGTAAAGGTCTGTTCCCGCCGGCCCTCAGAACCATAAGCTATCCAACAGAAGGGAACCGGCGGAGGTCCCAGGTCCTTTAAGACCAAGTCCAAAATGCGGGCCACGATGCTATCGTTCATCTCCACGATCACGTGCAAGAGGCTGGGGATGGGGACATCTTCTTTGAGGAGAAGGCCTAAAAAGGAGATGATCTTGGAAGGAATCTTACTAAGGCCCTCGATGGTGTCCTGTTTTTGAATCTCTTGGGCGATGGTAAGGGGGGAGATGCCTTGAAGGAGGAGAAGATCGTGGTTGGTAAGCATGCCGCAAAGTCGGCCGTCTTTTACCACCGGCAGGTGATGAATGCGGTTTTTAACCATGAGGGCTACGGCTTCAAATACCAAATGGTCGGCTTCAATGGTAATCAAAGGGGCGTTCATGATACTCTTTACCGGCTCAGAAATAAGTCTTCCTGAAGCCACCACCTTCTCCCTCAGATCCCGGTCGGTCACGATTCCTACGGGACGCTCTCCCTCGGTCACAATCAAAGAGCCGATCCTCTCCTGGGCCATGAGGGCCGCCGCTTCTTGAATTGTAGCTTCCGCCGGTACAGTGAAGACTTTGCGGCTGGCGATGTCCTCAATTCGGGTGCTATAAAAGGCCCTCTCAAAACCCGTATCTAGTCCCTTTCGGGGGAGCCTTTCCTTAACTAAACGGTCTAAGTATTTGGAGATATGTTTTTTGAGAAAAAATTCACTAAATAGACCTTTTTGATCTAACAATTCTAGGACTTTCTCTTTGGGTAGGAGATAGCAGAGGGTGTCTTCCAAGGCCCGAATGGTGGTCTGCTGGCGTCCCTCTAGCAAAGACCATAGACCGAAAGTTTCTCCTTCGCCTCGGATATCTACGAGGATTTCTTCTCCTTTTTCTCCTTCTAGAGTGATTTTGACCGCTCCCTTTTTAATAAGATAAAGGAAGTTACTACTTTCTCCTCCTTCTTTTAAAATCACCGTATCTTTGGGGTAGAAATCCAACTGCAAATAGGGAATTATGCTATAAAGGGTTTCTTCTTCTAAAAACTGGAAGGGAGGAACTTTTTTTAAAAATTCTTTAACTTCTTCATAAATGACCATTTAGGCTTTAATTTCATTTTTTCTAAGCCTTGTCAAGTTTGTGAAAAAATGAGCAATCCCTCTTGTCAAGCCCTAAGGGAGCTGCTATAAAGGCCCTGAGACTGGAGGAGGTTGAAAATGCTAACCCCGGAAGAGGCTCTCTTGGTCTTGATTGATCCTCAAGAGAAATTGGTTCAGGCCCTTTTTGAGTCGGAAAGATTGGTCAAGAACCTGGTAGTGCTTTTAAAGGCGGCCCAAGTCTTTAAAGTCCCTATCTTGGCTACCACCCAGTATCGCAAGGGGCTGGGGGATTATGTGCCCCAGGTAAAAGAGGTTTTAGGAGAAACGGAGATCCTGGATAAAGTGGAGTTTAGCATCTTTAAAAATGCGGAGATCGTGGCCAAAATTAAGGCTCAGGACCGTTCGGTGTTGGTGATGTGCGGGGCTGAAACCCATATTTGTGTATATCAATCGGTGGTCTCCGCTTTGGAAGCTGGTTATTCGGCGGTGGTAGTAGCCGACGCCACCTCCTCTCGCAGCCCTGAAAACTTCCGCTATGGACTGGACCGAATGCGGGATATAGGGGCGGCGGTGGTCTCCACCGAGATGTTAATCTACGAGTGGCTAGGTCAGGCTGGCACCCCGGCCTTCAAAGAACTTTTACCTTATGTTAAAAACCTTTAAAAACGGCCGGGTTTAACACTTTAAGAATTTTCAGGTTGAAAGGGCCTTTGGAAGAGAGGGGCTTGAGGGGTGTAAGCTCTAAGGGAGAGCGCTTTAAGAGCAGAAAATTCTGCTAAAAACTTTCCTCCCCAGGGGGAGGATGGGAGGGGTAAAAAGCGGCTGCTTTCCCTTCTTTACCCCCCTCCCAGAGGGGGAAGAATTTAGGCCAAGATCGAAGGAGGTGTGCTATGGGAGAAACCAGCAAGATTGAATCGGTATTAAAGGAAGAACGGATCTTTTATCCTCCTCAGGCGGAAAGGGATCGGGCTTTTATCTCTTCCAAGTATGAGTATCAAGAGATTTATCGGTACTCTTTGGAAGATCCGGAAGGCTTTTGGAGCGAACGGGCCAAGGAGCTGATCTCCTGGTTCAAGTTTTGGGATCGGACCTGTTACTGGGACTTTAACAAACCTGAGATCCGGTGGTTCGAGGGGGGGAAGCTCAACGCTTGTTACAACTGTCTGGACCGTCACGTTCAAGGTCCTAATCGGAACAAAGCCGCCATTATTTGGCAAGGAGAACCCGATGAGGAGGTCCGGGTCTATACCTATCAGATGCTTCACCGGGAGGTCTGCCGCTTTGCTAACGCTCTCAAGAAACTGGGTATAAAGAAGGGCGATCGGGTGGCTATTTATCTCCCGATGATTCCGGAGCTTCCCATCGTGATGCTGGCCTGCGCCCGGATCGGGGCCATACATTCGGTAGTTTTTGGAGGATTTTCGGCTGAAGCGCTCAAGACCCGTATTCAGGACTGTGAGGCTAAACTGCTGATCACCGCCGACGGCTACTGGCGTTCGGGAAAACAGGTGACTTCCAAGAAAAACGCCGATGAGGCCCTCAAAGATTGCCCCACGGTGGAAAAGTGTGTGGTGGTCAAGCGCCTGGGAAACGAGATCAACTGGGTTGAAGGGCGGGATCTCTGGTATCACGAGCTAATAAACGACCCGGATATCTCAGATTACTGCGAATGCGAAGAGATGGACGCCGAGGACATCCTTTTCATCCTCTACACCTCGGGTTCCACCGGAAAGCCTAAAGGGGTTTTCCACACTACCGGGGGATACTTAGTTTATGTAGCGCATACCCTACAGTGGGTTTTCGATCTCAAACCGGAGGACATTTTCTGGTGCACCGCCGACATCGGTTGGATCACTGGTCACTCCTACATCGTTTATGGGCCGCTGGCTCTAGGGGCTACGGAGATTATGTATGAGGGAGTACCCACCTATCCTCATCCCGGACGTTTCTGGGAGCTCTGCCAGAAGTTCAAAGTAACGCTTTTTTACACTGCCCCTACCGTCATCCGAGCCCTCATGCGCGCCGGAGACGAATGGCCTCACAAGTACGATCTTTCGACTCTGAGGATTCTCGGTTCGGTTGGCGAGCCCATCAATCCCGAGGCCTGGCTCTGGTATCACAAACACGTGGGCCGCGGACGCTGTCCCATTGTAGACACCTGGTGGCAGACCGAAACCGGCGGTTTTCTGATCTCACCTCTCCCTTACGCCATCCCGCAGAAGCCGGGTTCCGCTACCTTCCCTCTCCCCGGTGTAGAGCCGATTATCTTGAGGGACGACGGAACCCCGGCGGAGGTGAACGAGGGAGGGCATCTCTGTATGAAGCGGGCCTGGCCGGGAATGCTCCGTGGCGTATGGGGAGACCCAGAAAGGTTCAAACAGGTCTATTTCAGTCGGTTCCCTGGCTACTACTATACTGGTGACGGGGCCAGGAGGGACGAGGACGGCTACATCTGGATCATCGGGCGTCTTGACGACGTGATCAACGTCTCTGGGCACCGGCTGGGTACTATGGAGCTTGAGAGTGCGCTCGTGGCCCACCCGGCGGTAGCCGAAGCTGCGGTGATCGGGGTACCGCACGAGGTGAAGGGCGAAACCATCTACGCCTTCGTCATCCTGCGTGAAGGTTATGAGGCTTCGGAGGAACTGGAAAAGGATCTCAAACAGCACGTGCGGAAGGTCATCGGTCCTATCGCCACCCCGGAATTCATCCAGTTCGTCTCAGGACTTCCTAAGACCAGAAGCGGAAAGATCATGCGGCGCATACTTCGAAAGATCGCTACCGGTCAGTACGAAGACCTGGGAGACACTTCCACTTTGGCCGATCCTTCGGTGGTGGAGGATCTTATCCGCACCCGAAAGGAAATGGAAGGAAAATAAGACCCGCGGTTCAACCCCCGGCCCGGACAGGATATACTTGGAAAGGCCGGGGGTTATTTATGCCAGAAAATACCAGGCAAATAGAGGAGATTCGTCAGAAGCTTTCTCCGGTCTGGGAAAGCTTTCCAGAGGTAAAGTTCGCCTATCTTTTCGGGTCGCTCGCCAGGGGAAAGGCCGGGCCTCTTAGCGATCTCGACCTTGCGGTCTATCTTGAGCCTTATAGCCATAAGCGCTTTCTTGACCTTTACGCCGCCTGCTCTCGGGCCCTGAAGCGGGACGACCTGGATCTGGTGGTGCTCAACCGTACGGAAAACCTCATCCTGCTTGAGAGCATCATCCGGGAAGGGAAACTCCTCTTTGAGAGAGACCCCGGAGTCCGCTTCGAATTCGAGGTGGAGACTTTGCACTTGGCCCTGGACTTTCGGGAGACCCGCCGCCGGATCCTGGGAAGATGAACGATAGGGAACGTATCGCCAAGACAATAGAAAGAGTGCGGGAATACTTGACCCTTATTCGAAGTATAGAGAAGGACTGCCTTGAGCGTTTTGAAAGCGATCCCCTTTATCGGGGAGCCTTTCTCCACTATCTTTACCTTATTGCGGATAGCTGCGTGGCTCTGGCCCAGATGATGATTCGGTTCAAGGATCTGGGTATCCCTCAGTCCTATCAGGAAGCCGTGGAGATGCTTGGGGATCGAGGTTTGCTTCCCTCGAATTTCGCTTACGAATTTTCCCGCATAGCCGGGTTGAGAAACCTCCTGGCTCACGGATACGAAAAGGTAAAGAAAGATCTCGTCTGCGAGGAGATACTGCCCCGACTTGTGGAGGTGGAGATATTTCTCCGTGAGCTTGAGAAGCATTTATGAAGAAAAGGCTCGTGATCCTCACCGGGGCGGGCATTTCGGCCGAATCCGGCATTCCCACCTTCCGGGACGCTGGCGGGCTCTGGGAAAAGTACGATCTTAACGAAGTGGCCACTCCGGAGGGGTTTCGCCAGAATCCCCGTCTGGTGCACGAGTTCTATAACGCAAGAAGGCGCGATCTTTTGCGGGTAAAGCCCAATCCGGCCCATTATGCTCTGGCCGAACTCGAGAGGGCCTGGCCCGGGGAATTCCTGCTGGTGACCCAGAACGTGGACGACCTTCATGAACGGGCTGGAAGCCGGCGCCTGATCCATATCCACGGAGAACTCCTCAAGGTACGCTGTGAACTCTGCGGCGGGGTCTTTCGGGAGACCGGGGAGGTCTTTCCCGAGACCCCGTGTCCGGCCTGCGGAAGATCCGGGGGCTTGAGGCCCCATGTGGTCTGGTTCGGGGAGGAGCCCTTCTGTCTTCCCGAGGTCTACGAGGCCCTTACCAGGTGCGATCTTTTCGTGGCCATCGGGACCTCGGGAACGGTTTATCCGGCAGCCGGTTTCGTGGAAGTGGCCCGCACGAGCGGGGCCTATTGCGTGGAGATCAACCTTAAACCCGCGGAAAACGCTCACCTCTTCCATGAACACCGCTATGGCCCGGCGAGCCAAAAGGTCCCGGAATGGGTAAAGGAGCTGTTAAGGAGGTATAAAGGAATGGCCTATGTGGTGCGAGGGCTGGCACGGGAGGGAAGTTTTCGGGTCTTTGCCGTGGAGTGTCGGGAGGTGGTGGAGGAGGTGCGAAGGCTCCAGGGGCTTTCCCCTACGGCCACCGCCGCCCTAGGAAGGGCGCTGGCCGGGGCGGCGCTTTTGGCCGCGGATCTTAAGACCGGCCGCGTCATGCTCCAGATAAACGGAGGCGGGCCGCTGGGGGAAATCCTGGCCGAGGGGGATGCCGAAGGGAATCTCCGGGGCACAGTTCAGCGCCCACACGTGCATCTTGAGCCTCAAGGAGGAAAACTTGCCGTAGGAGCCGCCGTAGGAAAAAACGGCTTCCTTTCCGTGGTTAGAGATTTGGGACTAAAGGAGCCCTATCAAAGCTCGGTGAAATTGGTTTCGGGAGAGATCGCCCAGGACCTCGCCTATTATCTTACGGTTTCGGAGCAGATCCCCTCAGCGGTGGCCCTGGGAGTCCTGGTAGAGATCGACGGCTCGGTGAAAGAGGCCGGGGGCTTTTTGATCCAGCGTATGCCTTCGGCCACCGAAGAAGAAATCGCCGCCGCTGAAAAGGCCCTCCAGGAGGCCCCCGCGGTAACGCAACTCCT
>JALWWR010000062.1:8715-10257 GCA_026993045.1 Thermodesulfatator sp. | reverse complement strand
AAGGGTTTTTCCTGGGGAGGTGTGAGGTTTGGGGTGGGAAAGAACTCCGTTATGGTTGTCGCGGTGGCCGGGAAAGGGTGGAAAACGCCCTGGCCGCTTTGGGAAAAGAAGAGCTTGAAGAGTTGATTAAAAAGGGAGAGGGGGTGCGGGTGGCTTGCCACTTCTGTAGCCGAGAATATGAAGTTCCCTTAGAAGACCTGAAACGACTTCTGGAGAGCTTGAAAAAGAGCCACTAGATGTCTCTGACCCGTCTTTTCCGATTGCTGAAAGAAGGGCAGGAAAGGGGAGTCTATCCCGGAGCTGTGGCGGCGGTCTATGCTAGAGACCGGGAATATTTCTTGGCGGTGGGATATCGAAGTCTGGTTCCGCACCAAGAGCCCAACCAGGAAGACACCCTCTACGACCTGGCCTCCCTTACCAAGCCCCTAGCCACCACCCTGGGGGTAATGGCCCTGGTGGCCCAGGGTCGCCTGAGGCTTGGGGCCAAGCTCTGCTATTTTTTCCCGGAACTCCCGGAGACCTCCCCCTGGGGGGAGGTGACCCTAAGGGAGGTCCTATCCCACAGCGCTGGTTTTCCAGCCCATCGGCCCTATTTCAGGGACCTCCTTTCCCTTGGCAGGGATCCTCAAAAAGCACTTTTAGAAAAGATATGGCGGGAAAAACCTCTTTATCCTCCGGGAAAGAGCTTTCTTTATAGCGACTTGGGCTTTTTGGTCTTGGGATTTCTCCTAGAGAGGATAAACGGCAAGTCTCTAGATCAGATAACCGCTGAAATTTACCAGGATCTGGAGGCCTCTTTACCTTCAGAGCTTTTGTTTTTACCTTTAAGAAGGGTCTCTTTAGAAAGGATAGCTCCAACTGAGCGTTGCCCTTGGCGCGGACGGGTCTTGCGAGGTGAGGTCCACGATGAAAACACCTGGGCCTTAGGAGGAGTCTCTGGGGCCGCAGGGCTTTTTGGGACCGCTAAAGGGGTGCTCCGAGTGTTAAAGGCTCTTCTTTTGGCCTATCACGGAGAGGAGGAGCGTTCTTTTTTAAACCGGGATCTGGTGCGCACCTTTTGGAACTATCGTGCCTCTTCCAGCCCCTGGGCCTTAGGGTTTGACCGCCCAGGAGGCCGCTCATCGGCCGGGCCCTTTTTCCCGCGTCAGGCCTTGGGACACCTGGGTTTTACCGGGACTTCCTTTTGGCTGGCCCCGGAGAGAGGGCTTATCGGGGTGCTTCTTACCAATCGGGTACATCCTTTCCGGGGAAATCAGAAGATCCGGACCTTTCGCCCTCGATTTTATTCCGAACTCTGGGAAATCTTTAAGGGCCGGGGGCTTTGGAGAATTTCTTGAAAAGGTTTAGCCCTTAACATGCCTTATCAGGTCCTGATTATTGAAGACGAAACCGAAGTGGCCGAACTTGAAAAGAGGGCCTTTGAGAAAGAAGGGTTTCGGGCCCAAGTGGCCCGAGGCGTGGCCGAGGCCTTCCGGGCCTTGCGAACGAACCTGTTGTTCATGGGGACGACCAAGCGCCTCAAGAGCCTTCTTATCCCCTCGG
>JALWWR010000062.1:7983-8705 GCA_026993045.1 Thermodesulfatator sp. | reverse complement strand
ATGCGTGGCCGAGGCCTTCCGTTTTCGCCAGCATTCTTGTCCGGATCTTATCCTTTTAGATTTGATGCTCCCGGATCAGGATGGACTGGAGGTCCTCAAATTTTTACGTTTTCGGAAGGAGCTTACTCGGGTGCCGGTGATTATCGTTTCAGCCAAAGGCGAGGAGGTGGATCGGATACTCGGCTTTGAGTTGGGGGCCGATGATTATGTGGTCAAACCTTTTAGTCCTAGGGAGCTAGTCTTGCGGGCCAAGGCTGTCCTCAAACGCCTCCAGCCTCCCGAAGCCCCGCGAGTTGTCAAATACGGGCCTATAGTGCTTTATGAAGAAGAGTTTCGGGTGGAAGTGGAAGGTCGAGAGGTGAAGCTTACGCCCATGGAATTTCGCCTTCTGGCCACTCTTATGGCCTCTCCCGGGCGGGTATTTTCCCGGGAAAACCTTTTGGATCGGATCTGGGGTTATCACTACGAGGGATACGCCCGCACCGTGGATACCCACATCAAGCGTTTGCGGAAAAAATTGGGTTCAGCCGGAGAGCTTGTCGAGACCATCTGGGGGGTGGGCTACCGGCTACGCCCGGAGAGCGAACTTTGAGGTGGTTTAAAAGGCGGTCTCAAGCGGTCTCTCCTTCGCCAAGGCTTGCCCCCCAAGCTCCTTGGGGGCTGGAAGCCTGGCCTTGGCCGGTGGCGGTGGTGGATGAAAAAAGGAACCTCAAGGCCCTGAG
>JALWWR010000062.1:0-7973 GCA_026993045.1 Thermodesulfatator sp. | reverse complement strand
CCCTGAGCCCGCCCTTTAAAGAATAGGTTCCTTCTTCCGAACCCCAAAATCTCCTAGAGCTCCCCTTTCCAGGGTTAGTGCGTTTCCACGAAGAGGTCTTCGAGAAGGGAGAGGCCTCGCTCGAATTCGAGCACCAGGGGCGAGGGCTTAGGCTAGAAGGGATAAGGCGGGGAAAACACGCCTTTCTTCGTTTGCTGGATGTTACCCGCGAGAGGCAGCTTCTAGAAGAAAATCGGCTGATGGGGGCCACCTTGGCCCATGAGTTTCGCACCCCTTTAACGGCCCTTCGGGGTTACGTAGAAGCCTTAGAAGATTATCTTCCCCCTGAAGATTTTCCCCGCCGGGCCTGGGCCGCTCTTTTGGAACACACCGAAAGGCTTTCCCGCTTGGTGCGGGATCTCCTTTTCCTCTTTTCGCTAGAAAGGGATCTCCGGTTAGAGCTGCAACCCGTGCCGGTTCAGCCCTTGGTGGAAAAGGCCGCGGCCCTGGTGGAACCCCTGCTCAAGGAAAAGGCGCTGAGGCTTGAGATTCAAGGCCCTCTTCAAAGCTTGGTAAAAGGGGACCCTGATTATCTGATGCAGGCCTTGATCAAAGTCTTAGAGAACGCGGCCCGATTTTCGCCTCCCGGAGGGATTATTCATATAGATTGGGAAGAAGGGGACGAATTCGGATATCTTAAAGTCCAGGATCAGGGGCCAGGGATTCCTCCTGAAAAGAGGGAAAAGGTGTTTGAGCCCTTTTTCCGGGAAGGGGGGAAAGGGCTAGGGTTAGGTTTGGCCTTGGCTCGCAGGTTGGTAAGGGCCCAGGGAGGGGAGCTTACTGCGGCTCCAAGCTCTTCCGGAGCCTTCTTGGTCTTTAAATTACCCCTAAGTTTGTCACAAAGGTTTCACAATCGTCCGGCAAGATAAATACAAACCCTTAGGAGGTTGATCATGAAAAAATGGTGGCTATGGCTGGTCTTAGGATGGTGGGCCTTTTCCGGAGGGGCCCTGGCCGGCAAGATCACCCTTTTGGGGGCCGGGGCCACTTTCCCTTATCCTCTTTACTCTAAATGGTTTCACGTCTATTACCAGAAGACCGGGATTAAGGTGAACTATCAGTCCATTGGTTCCGGGGGCGGGATCCGGCAGATCTTGGCCCGCACCGTGGATTTTGGGGCCAGCGACGCTCCCATGACCGACGAAGAGCTGGCCAAGGCCCCGGCCGAGATCCTTCACCTTCCCATGGCCATCGGGGCGGTGGTGATCTCTTACAACCTTCCCGGAGTCCCTTCAGGGCTCAAACTCACTCCGCAAGTGCTAGCCGACATCTTTCTCGGAAAGATCAGAAAATGGAACGATCCCCGTATCGCCCAACTCAATCCCAACCTAAAGCTTCCCAAACTTCCCATCGTGGTGGTCCACCGTTCCGACGGCTCCGGCACTACCTTTAATTTCACTTATTATCTTTCCTTAGTGAGCCCGGAATGGAAAAAACGGGTCGGTTACGGCAAGGCCGTGCGTTGGCCTACCGGCATGGGGGGGAAGGGCAACGAAGGGGTGACCGGCTATCTCAAACAGCTCCCTGGGACCATCGGTTACATCGAACTAGCCTACGCCCACCAGAACCGGCTTCCGGTGGCGGCCCTGCAGAACAAGGCCGGAAACTTTGTCCTCCCCACCCTGAAAAGCCTTTCGGCGGCGGCCAAGACCCATATTCCACCTGATACCCGAGTCCTTATCGTAAACACCGACGCTGCCGACGGCTACCCCCTTTCAGCCATGACCTGGATCCTAGTCTATAAGGAACAGGCCTACGGAGGGCGCTCCTACGAGCGGGCCAAGGCCTTGGCCGATCTCCTCTGGTGGTGTGTACATGAGGCCCAAGAATATAACGAAGCCCTCTTTTACGCCCGTCTTCCGGAAAACGTCGTGGCTATTGTCGAAAAGTTGATCCGATCCATGACTTATAAAGGAAAGCCCCTTCGGCCTTAAGAAAAAGACGATCTTTTCTCAGGCGGGGGGCTTCCCCCGCCTTTTAGTTTTTAACAAAAAATTTTCTTGCTTAAGTCTTTCCTTTTCTGGTAAGAATAGATGATGTCTCGCAATCCCGACCGGATATTTTATGGGCTCTGTCTGGCGGTGGCCCTTGGTCTGGTGTTTTTAGTCCTGGGAATTGGGTTTACTCTCCTTTCTGGAAGCTGGCTTAGTCTCAAGAAATTCGGCCTAGCTTTTATCTGGCACCGGGTCTGGGATCCGGTAAGTGAAGAATTCGGCGCCCTGCCCTTTATCGTGGGGACAGTGGTCACCTCTTTGGTAGCCCTTTTGATTACTATCCCTTTTGCCCTCTCTTCTGGCATCTTTCTGGCCGAATACGCGCCGGCCCGGATGGCCGGTCCTTTAGCGGCCTTGATAGAGCTTCTAGCGGGGATCCCCTCGGTTATTTATGGTCTCTGGGCCCTTTTTTATCTGGTGCCCCTCGTGCGCTGGGTGGAGATGAAATTCGGGGCCCCGCCTTTTGGTTTGGGCCTTCCTACGGCCTCTTTAGTGCTGGCCATCATGATTTTGCCCTATGCGGCTTCCATCACCCGCGAAGTCCTAAAGATGGTCCCCCCAGAAATTAAAGAGGCTGCCTACGGCCTGGGAGCTACCAAATGGGAAGTTATCCGGGGGGTATGTATCCCTTACAGTCTCTCCGGGATTGTGGCCGGGCTGCTGCTCTCCCTGGGAAGGGCCCTGGGTGAGACCATGGCTGTGACCATGGTTATCGGGAACCGCTCAGAGGTGCCCACCAGTTTCTGGGATCTGGCCAACACCATGGCCAGCGTGATTGCCAATGAGTTCACCGAGGCCTCTAAGGACCTTCACCTTTCAGCCTTAGTGGAGATTGGCTTGCTCCTTTTTCTCATTACTTTGCTTGTAAATACCTTAGCGCGAATTATTATTGCTAAACTTCAGGTGAAATGAGCCGGCTGTTTTATCGCAAACTTAAGGATCGACTGGCTCTGGCGGCAATCGTGCTCCTGGCCTTTCTTCCGGCCTTCCCCTTGTTTCACATCCTTTACGGCATCTTAAAACAGGGGTTGTCGGTCTTGTCTTGGGAATTTTTGACCCATCTTCCCAAACCTCCCGGAGAACCTGGGGGCGGGGTAGGGAACGCCATTTTAGGGACCTTGATGCTGGCGGTTATGGCCTCCGGAATGGCGGTGCCGGTGGGAGTGCTCTGTGGAGTCTATCTTTCGGAATACGCCCGGGGGAAATTTGGAGAAGTGGTCCGGGTAGCGGCCGATGTGCTTCAAGGGGTGCCTTCCATTGTACTGGGGATTGTGGCTTACCTTTGGGTGGTGAAACCCATGGGGCATTTTTCGGCCTTCTCCGGGGCGGTGGCCCTGGCCGTCATGATGCTTCCGGTGATCGTACGTTCTACCGAAGAGATCCTCAAGATGATCCCAGAGACCCTGCGGGAGGCCTCGCTGGCCCTAGGGGTCAACTACTGGCGCACGGTGCTCAAGGTCTTGATCCCCACCGGAATGGTGGGGATCACCACCGGAATACTCCTTTCTTTGGCCCGGATCATGGGGGAGACGGCCCCACTTCTTTTTACGGCCTTTGGTAACCCTTTTTGGAATCTGAACCCTTTGCAGCCGGTAGAGGCCTTGCCCCTTACCGTGTTCAAGTACGCCATAAGTCCTTATGAAGAGTGGATCTTACAGGCCTGGGGCGCTAGCGTGGTCCTGACTTTGATGGTCTTAGGGCTTAACCTAATTTCTAGATTCCTGGCTTGGCGCTTAGGAGGACGATAACTTGAAGGCCTCAACCATACACGAACCCAAGGGACCAATCATCTTTGATATCCGTCATCTCTGGGCCTATTATAACGACAAACCTGCTATTCGGGAGGTCACCTTCAAGATCCCCGAAAAGAAGGTTACTGCTATCATGGGGCCTTCTGGCTGTGGAAAAACCACTTTTATTCGCTGTTTGAACCGGTTACATGAGCTTACCCCTGGAGCCCGGGTGGAGGGGGAAGTCCTTCTGCGAGGGCAAAACATCTTGGAGCTGGATCCGGTCCTGGTGCGGCGCAAAGTGGGGATGGTCTTTCAGCGTCCCAATCCTTTCCCTACCATGACTATCTACGACAACGTGCTAGCCGGCTACAAGCTTTTGGGACAGAAGCTTAAACGGGAGGAGGCCGACGCTACGGTGGAGGAGGCCTTACGCAAGGCTGCCCTCTGGGAAGAAGTGAAGGACAGTCTGCACAAGCGGGGCACTTATCTTTCGGGAGGCCAGCAACAAAGGCTTTGCATCGCCCGGGCTTTGGCGGTGAAGCCCGAGGTGCTCCTTATGGATGAGCCTACTTCGGCCCTGGACCCTAAATCCACGGCCAAGATCGAGGAATTGGTGGTGGAACTCAAAAACACGGTGACCATCGTGATTGTGACCCATAACATCGCCCAGGCCGGGCGGGTCTCGGATTATACGGCCTTTTTCTATCTGGGAGAGCTGGTGGAATATGCCCCCACTTCCCAGATATTTACGGTCCCCCAAGACCCTCGGACCGAGGAATTCCTCAAAGGAAAGTTCGGATAATGAAGACTTTTCTGGCGGCGTTTATGATCGTGTTTCTGGCCGAATTAGGAGACAAGACCCAACTGGCGGCCCTGGGGCTGGCGGCCAAGGAAAAGAGCTTTTGGTCGGTTTTCTTAGGCACGGCCCTGGCTTTGGTGGTGGCCTCAGCCTTAGGGGTGGCCTTGGGGCGTCTTTTGGGGGAAACGCTTCCTCTTAGAGTGATTCGCTTTGGGGCGGGTTTCCTGTTTATCCTTCTAGGAGTCCTTATGCTATGGGGAAAGATTTGAAACTCAACGAACTGGAAAAGAAGTTGGTGGACCTCCTTTCGGAGGGCCTGCCTCTGGTGGAACGACCCTACCAGGCCCTGGCGGAGTGGGTAGGGGCGAGCGAGGAGGAGGTCTTAGAGGCCCTTAAAGGGCTTTTAGAAAAGAAAGTTATCCGCCGGGTGGCGGCTCTTATCCGACACAATCTTTCGGGGTATGCAGGAAACGCCATGGTGGCCTGGAAGGTGCCGGAAGAGCGGGTGGAGGAGGTGGGAAGGGCCCTAGCTGCCAAGCCCTTCGTGACCCATTGTTATCTCCGTCGAACTTATCCAGACTGGCCTTATAACCTCTACACCATGATCCATGCCGAGACCGAAGAGGCCTGCCGAAAGCTGGTGGAAGAGACGGCTCGCGAACTCAGCCTTTCGGAATACGAGATTCTCTTTACCGAAAAGGAGATCGTGCGCCGCACCCGGAGGTACTTTTCCTGATGGCTATTTCGACCGAAAGGAAAGAGAGATATATGCAGCTAGTAGGAGAAGCCCTATCTCGGGGAACCCTTGGAATGTTCCAGAAGAGGCAAAAATTTACCCATAAGGAGGCGTGAAAGATGGCGGGGATCAAGTCTAAGGCGTATTTTTCGGAAGCGGTAAAGGTTATACCTGGAGGGGTTAACAGTCCGGTTCGGGCCTGCAAGAGCGTGGGGGCGGACCCTATCTTCTTTGAACGGGGAGAAGGAGCCTACCTTCTTGATGCGGACGGGAACCTTTATATCGACTACGTAGCCTCTTGGGGGCCGCTGATTCTGGGCCACGCCCATCCCGAAGTGGTGGCGGCGGTGAAGGCCGCGGCCGAAGGCGGCACGAGCTTTGGGGCTCCTACCTGGGCCGAAGTGGAACTGGCGCAGCTTATCTGCGAGTGTGTGCCCTCTATCGAAAAAGTCCGTCTAGTGAATTCCGGGACCGAGGCCACCATGAGCGCGGTGAGGCTCGCCCGCGGTTTTACCGGCCGGAAAAAGATCGTCAAGTTCGACGGGTGCTACCACGGACACGCCGATTCCTTTCTAGTCAAAGCCGGCTCGGGAGTTGCTACTTTAGGAATCCCCGGCAGTCCCGGGGTACCGGAAGAGATCGTGGCTAACACCGTAAGTCTTCCTTATAACGACCTTGCCGCGGTAAGGGACTGTTTCGCCAAGATGGGCAAAGAGATCGCGGCGGTGATCGTGGAACCCATCGCCGGAAACATGGGGGTAGTCCCACCGGAGCCAGGGTTCCTGGAAGGTTTAAGGGAGATTACCCGTGAGCACGGAGCGCTTCTCATCTTTGACGAAGTTATTACCGGTTTCCGGGTGAGTCTTGGTGGAGCCCAGGCCCTTTACGGGATCGAACCAGATCTTACTTGTCTAGGGAAGATCATCGGCGGAGGTCTTCCGGTAGGAGCTTACGGCGGGAAGGCCGAGATCATGGACCACATCGCTCCAGAAGGCCCGGTTTATCAGGCTGGAACCCTTTCGGGGAATCCGCTGGCGGTGGCCGCGGGACTTTCTACCCTGCGGGTGTTGACCCGCCCCGGCACCTACGAAAAGCTCGAAGAACTTTCCGCCTGGCTCTTTGAGGGACTTTCTGAAGCGGCCTGCGAGGCTGGTCTGGAGGTCACCGGCAACCGCGTGGGCTCTAGGATGACTCTCTTTTTCCGGGGAGGAAAAGTGACCAATTTCGCCGAGGCCGCGGCCTCCGACACCGCCCGCTACGGGGCCTTCTGGCGGGCCATGGTGGAGCGCGGGATTTATCTTGCTCCCTCTCAGTTTGAGGCCGCTTTCGTTTCCCTAGCCCACACCGAAGAGGAAGTCGAGCTCACCCTGGAGGCCGCCCGCGAGGCCTTTAAAGAAATTTAGCCTCTACCATTAGAGGCCAGAGGGGCCTAAATAAAAAGCGGTCGGGAGCCTCCCGACCGCTTAACTTAATCTTGATCTTTTTACTTTTTCTTAAGCCAGGGCATCATGTCGCGGAGGCGTTTGCCTACCTCCTCGATGGGGTGTTCGGCCTCCCGGCGCCTAAAGGCGTTCATCACTGGACGGCCGGCCTGGTTCTCAAGGATCCATTCCCGAGCAAAGCGTCCGCTCTGAATCTCCTCCAAGATCCGTTTCATCTCTTCTTTAACCTTTTCGTTCACGATCCGGGGACCACGAGTGAGATCTCCATACTCCGCCGTGTCGCTTATGGAATACCGCATGAAGGCCAACCCACCCTCATAAATGAGGTCCACGATGAGCTTTAGTTCGTGACAACACTCGAAGTAGGCGATTTCCGGCTGGTAACCAGCCTCAACCAGAGTCTCGAAACCGGCTTTAATAAGCGCCGCTACTCCGCCGCAAAGTACACACTGTTCTCCAAAGAGATCGGTCTCGGTCTCCTCCCGAAAAGTGGTCTCGATGACCCCGGCCCGGGCTCCCCCGATGCCCTTGGCGTAGGCCAGGGCCCGAGCGAGAGCCTTTCCGGTGGCGTCCTGGTGCACGGCCACCAGACAAGGAACCCCCGCCCCTCGCTCAAACTCCCGGCGCACGAGGTGCCCCGGTCCCTTGGGGGCCACCATGGTTACGTCCACGTCTTTGGGGGGCACGATCTGTCCGAAATGGATGTTGAAACCATGGGCAAACATGAGCATCTTGCCCGCGGAGAGGTTGGGCTCGATGGCCTCCCGGTAAAGCTGAGGCTGAATCTGGTCCGGCACCAGCACCATGATGACGTCCGCTTGGGTACAAGCCAGAGAGGGGGCCAGGACCTCGAAACCGTCGGCTTGAGCCCGTTCGTAACTTGGCCCTCCGGCTCGAAGCCCCACGATCACTCGGAGACCGCTGTCCCTCAGGTTTAAGGCGTGGGCGTGTCCCTGACTCCCGTAACCTAAGATGGCTATAGTTTGGTCTTTAAGTAAAGAAAGGTCCGCGTCTTGTTCGTAGTAGATCTTCATTTTTCCCCTCCTTTTGAGTCTTTCGAATTAAAAACCCTCCTCTCTCACGAAGCAAAACCTCACCGAAACGGGGATCCCTTTGGCGGCTTTTAAGAGCTTTCTAAGGCTTCTCCCTGGGACCTCCTAGCCTTTTTCTAAAATCCTTTTATACTTCAAAAAAACGGGCTCGACTAGCGGAGGAAGAGATGATTAACCG
>JALWWR010000061.1 GCA_026993045.1 Thermodesulfatator sp. | reverse complement strand
GACGAAGTGTCTCCTAGCCACGGCTATTCCTCTGCGCCAAAGGGCCTCCTGACCTCAAGCACTTCCCCCACCACATCGTAGACATCGCTTTCCACCAGGCGCACGGAGACCAGGTCTCCGGGCTCAGCCAGGCCCCTGAGGTAGGTCAGGCCGTCCACCTCCGGGGCCTGGAAACGGGCATGTCCGTAAAGACGATCCTCCTCGTCTCTGCCTTCGACCAGGACCTCGGTCTCCTCTCCTAGACGCAAAGCCAGAAGGGAGGAGGAGACCTCCTGCTGGAGGAGCATCACCTCCTCGAACCTGGCCCTCTTTTCCTCCTCGGAGATCTGGTCGGGAAGGGGGGCCGCCCGGGTCCCCTCCTCCGGGGAAAAGACAAAGACCCCTAAATGGTCAAAGGCCATTTGGTGTAAAAAGGCCTCTAAGGTCTCTAAATGCTTAGTAGTCTCGCCTGGGAAACCCACTATGATGGAGGTCCTAAATCCCATCTCCGGTCTCAGGGCTCGCCATTTTTCCAGCAAGGTTTGGCTTTCTTCCGGAGCATAAAAGCGCCGCATGCGCCGCAAGATCTCCGAATGGGCGTGTTGTAAAGGCAGATCCGCATAAGGGGCCAGCCGGGGTTGAGTCCGGAAAAGTTCCAGAAGATCTTCGGTTATTCCCTCAGGATGCAAATATAAGAGGCGCAACCTCACTCCTTCGGGGAGATCCTGAAGCAGGCGAAGCACCAGAGCGGGAAGGCTTCTTTTCCCTTGATCCAGGCCATAAGCCGTGATGTCTTGCCCCACTAGGATGATCTCCCGCACCCCCTGGGCAGTCAACTCTTGAGCCTCCTGCAGGATCTCACTTTCAGGACGACTGTGCAAAGGGCCCCGAATACGGGGAATGGCACAAAAACTACAGGCCTGACGGCAGCCCTCGGTAATCTTAAGATAGGCGTAAAAAGGGTTCCCCGAAAGGACCCGCTGAATAGTGTCTGGACCGTCAAAGCGGAGACAAAATCTGACCGTTTTTCCCAAAAGGAGTTCGGGTCTGCGATAGGCCTCGATCCCTCCCAGAAAGTCCACTTCCGGAAAGGCTGAAAGGACTTCTTCTCGGAAACGGGCCACCAAACAACCTACTACCGCCAGCCGTTGGCCAGGTCTTTTAAGCTCCGCCAACTCTAAAATGACGTCGATGGATTCCTGGACCGCCGGTCTAATAAAGGCGCAGGTATTCACCAGTAGGAGGTCTGCTTCTTCCGGGGCCAAAGTAGGGGTCCCTCCCAGTTCCTGGAGACGGGCCAAGAGTTTTTCAGTATCAGTCTGATTTTTAGGACAACCTAGACTTACGGTGTAAACTTTGAAAGGTTCTTTCACGTTGGGCCTAAAGGCTGAGCCCTTGGGTCTTGACCCTTTGAACTTGATTTTTCTCGTCCACGTAAACTAGACGGGCCTCCAATCGCCCTAGCTCCTCTTCTGGGATCCAGGCGTAGGCAACAATAATCACCTCGTCCCCCACCTCGCCCAGCCGGGCCGCGGCCCCGTTTAGCACCACCTGCCCCGAGCCCGGTTTCCCTTCGATCACATAGGTTTCAAAGCGGACCCCGTTTGCTAGGTTATAAACCCATACGGCCTCCAAGGGGTAAAGCCCGGCGGCCTCCATGAGTTCAGGATCTAAGGTGAGGCTTCCCTCATAGTGAAGTTCCTTTCCCGTGATACGGGCCCGATGGATCTTGGACCTTAAGAATCGGCGCCACATATCTAAATTTTACGGTTTAAGGACGCAGTTGTCGATGAGCCGGGCGTTACCTACAAAGACCGCTAAGGCTAAAAGGGTGGGCCCTTCCAGGATTTCTTTTTCCTCGAGGGTCTCGGGGTCTCGAAACTCGATATAGTCTATGCGGGTGTAGGGATGGGAAAGGATGAATGCTTCTAACTCTTTTTTTAAAACCGAAGCCCACTTTTCCCCC
>JALWWR010000060.1:4247-6824 GCA_026993045.1 Thermodesulfatator sp. | reverse complement strand
CGCTACGGTGGACAGGATTACGTGGCCCAAATCGCCACTTTTGGGCAACTAAAGGCCCGAGCCGTGGTGCGAGACGTGGCCCGGGCCTTGGGTTTTAAACCCAAAGAGGTGGATCCCATTGCCAAACTGATCCCGGAAGGTCCTAAGGTGACCCTGGAGAAGGCCTTGGCCTCAGAACCCAAGCTCCGGGAGCTAGTCCAGAAAGACGAAAGGGTGGCCCGGCTTTTTGCGGTGGCTAAGGCCTTGGAAGGTCTTCCGCGTCATTCCTCCACCCATGCCGCGGGGGTGGTGATCGCGGATCGGCCCCTTTCGGAGTACTGCCCCCTTATGAAAGGGGAACGAGGGGAAATCATTACCCAGTTTGACATGAAGGCCGTGGAAAAGATCGGCCTTATCAAGTTTGATTTTTTGGGGCTTAAGACCTTAACCATTCTAGATCACGCCGTAAAACTCATCCGTGAACATTACGGCCAGGAGATTGACTTGGACCGGATCCCCTTGGACGATGCCCGCACCTACGAGCTTTTAAGCGCCGGGGACACCGATGGAGTCTTCCAACTGGAATCGCAGGGGATGAAGGATCTCCTGCGCCGATTGCGGCCTTCCCATTTTAACGATCTCATCGCGGTCCTGGCCCTTTATCGTCCCGGCCCTTTAGAATCGGGTATGGTGGATCAGTATATCGAAGTCAAATATGGACGGCGCCGACCGGAATACCTCCTTCCCCAACTAGAACCCATCCTTAAAGAGACTTACGGGGTAATCCTCTATCAGGAACAGGTCATGAAGATCGCCCAGGTGCTGGCAGGCTATAGCCTGGGAGAGGCTGACATCCTGCGTAAAGCCATGGGTAAGAAGATACCGGAGGTGATGGCCAAGCAGCGGGAGCGTTTTGTCTCCGGAGCGGTGGAAAGGGGGATTCCGCGAGAGAAGGCCGAGCATATCTTCGATTTGATGGAAAAGTTTGCGGGCTACGGTTTCAATAAGAGCCACTCTGCGGCCTACGCCTTGGTGGCCTATCAAACCGCCTATCTCAAGGCCCACTATCCCCTCTGTTATATGGCGGCCCTTCTCTCTTACGAAATGGACAAGACCGAAGAGGTGATGAAGTACGTGGCGGTATGTCGAAAAATGGGCCTTGAGGTCCGCCCCCCGGACATAAACCGCAGCGGGGTGGAATTCAGCCTCGAAGGGGAGGCTATCCGTTACGGGCTGGCGGCCATCAAAAACGTAGGGATAGCGGCGGTGAAAGAGATCCTCGCTGAACGGGAGAAAAACGGCCCCTTTGAGTCCTTGGAGGACTTTTGTCTTCGGATGGACTTAGGCCGCCTTAATCGCCGGGTCCTAGAGGCCCTGATCAAGTCCGGGGCCTTTGATTCCCTAGGCGTCAACCGGGCTACCCTCTGGCGCAACCTGGAGGCCCTTATGGACTGGGCCCAGAAAGAAAAGGCGGCCCGGGCTAAAGGGCAGATTTCCATCTTTTCCTTAGGGGCCGCTGGGAAGTCCACTGCTTTCAAACTGGAAGAGGTGCCGGAATGGCCGGCGGAACAAAAATGGGCTTACGAGCGCGAGGCCCTGGGCTTTTATCTTTCGGGCCATCCTTTAGAGGCCTGTCGGGAGTGGCTTTCGGTGCTCACGCCTTATACCGTCTCGCGGCTTTCGGAAGTGTCCGAAGGACGCAAGGTGCTTTTGGGGGCCGCTTTGGGTAGCATCAAGATCAAAACCACTCGCCGGGGCGATAAGATGGCCTTTGTGCAACTTGAAGATGGCGAGTCTTTAGTAGAAGCCCTGGTTTTTCCGGATCTCTTCTCAAAGGTGATGTCCTATCTGGAAGAAGGACGTCTGGTTTTAGTGAGGGGCACGGTGGAAAAGGAAGAGGGGGGCCTGCGGCTCCTTCTGGAGGACCTAAAACCCTTGGAGCAAGCCCTTAAAGAACTTTCAGGCCGGCTGGTCTTTAGGATCAAGGCCCCAGGGCTTAAGGCCCGGGATTGGGAGGCCTTAAAAGAACTCTGCGAAGGCCATCACGGAAGATGTGAAGTGGCCCTGGAGTTAGAGTTCCCAGAGGGCTTGGTGCGGGTAGATTTTAACGGCCGGTTTCGGATAACCCCCTCGGCAGAGTTTTTAGACCACCTGCGCCGGTTTTTGGGAGATCACCTTTTGGCGGCCCGCTTTGAGAGCTAGATTTGAAGCTCTGAAAGGTCAGCCACTTTTAAGAAAAGCCTGGCCAAGCGCTGTAAAAGGGCCAAACGGTTTTCCCGGAGCCTCCGATCTTCCACCATTACAAAAACCCGGTCAAAGAAGTGGTCAATGGGTTCCTTGAGCCGGGTGAAGACCTCCAGGGCCTCTAAGTAACGTTTTTCTTTAAGTAAAGGTTCAACTTGGGCCTGGGTCTCTTGGAAGGCCTCCCAAAGGGCCTTCTCTTCGGCCTCTTCCAGAAGATCTTCTTCAAAAGGGAGCTCTTCAGGAAATTTTTTCACCATGTTCATTACCCGCTTGAAACCTACGGCCAGGGCCGAAAAAATTTCCTGTCCCCGGATCTGGTGTAAGGCCTTAAGCCGCAGATAGCTCTCGTAAGGG
>JALWWR010000060.1:0-4237 GCA_026993045.1 Thermodesulfatator sp. | reverse complement strand
GGTTGTCAAAATCTACCTTAAGGACCGCTCGGATTTCATCCAAGGGGTAGCCGAGAGAAAGAAATTCACCCTCCAGACGTTTGCCCAAAAATTCCAGGAGTTCTTCTAGGACCTCGGTTTTGGGGGCTTTGAGATAGCCCTGCCCCTTTAAGACGAAAAGGGCGAAGGTAAGGACTTCTTTCAAAGAGAGAAAGAGCGCGTGATGCAGCAAGATCTTGAGAATGCCATAGGCGGCCCGGCGCAGTCCGTAAGGATCGCTGGCTCCGGTGGGAATCTCCTGAATGCTAAAGAAGGCCGCGAGGGTGTCAAATTTATCAGCCAAGGAGAGGATGATCCCCGTGGGTCTCTGGGGGAGAGAGTCGTCCGCCCCTTGGGGGAGATATTGTTCAAAAAGGGCTTGAGCCACTTCTTCTTCCTCTCCGGCCTTAAGGGCGTAAATGCGTCCCATCTCTCCTTGCAAAGATGGAAATTCTCCTACCACTTCCGTTACCAGGTCAGTCTTGGCTAGTTCCGCGGCTCTTAAGGCCTGAGGCTTTTTTTCGGGAAAGAGTTCTTCGGCTAAAAACCCCGCTATCTCTCGTAGACGCTGGGTCTTTTCATAAAGGGTGCCCAGGGCGGCGTGGTAGATGACTCCCTGAAGTTCTTTTAGACGTTCTTCTAGCGGGGTCTCAAGGTCTCGCTCATAATAGAAACGGGCGTCCTCTAGCCGGGCTTTGAGGACCCTTTCATGCCCCTTACGTAAGATCTCAGGGTCCCGGGGACGATTGTTGTTTATGGAAACAAACCCGGGAAGGAGCGCCCCTTGGGGGTCCCGGACGGCAAAGTAACGCTGATGTTCCCGCATGGCGGTAATTATCAAGGGTTCAGGAAGCTCTAGATATTCCGGAGGAAAGCGTCCGGCTAGGGCAAAGGGATATTCCACCAGGTGGGCGTTTTCTTCGAGGAGGTCGGGGTCCTCTTGGGGAAGGCCCCCCAGCTCTTTAGCTGCCCGGAGCACCTCCTCGCGGGTCTTCTCTACTCGTTCTTCAGGGTCTACCAGGACGAAACGTTCTCGGAGTTCCTTTTTATACTCTTCCCAGCCCGAAACCGAGACTTTTTCCGGGGCCAAAAAGCGGTGTCCGTAGGTAAAGTTTCCGCTTTTAACCCCGGCGATCTCTAAGGGGATTACTTCGACCCCGTAAAGGGCCAACAACCAGCGAATGGGACGTCCAAAACGGAAACGATAGGTCCCCCAGGACATGGTCTTAGGGAAATATAGGCGCGAAAGAAGGGTGGCAAGCAGAGAAGGGAGCAACTCCACGGTGACCTTTCCAGGCCAATGTTTTTCCACGTAAAGGTACTCTCCTTTAGGGGTGGATTTGATTTTTATTTCCTTAGGATCCACGCCCTGTTTGCGGGCGAAACCCAGGCCCGCGGGAGTGAGGTTTCCTTCCGGATCCACGGCGATCAGTTTAGGAGGGCCTAGAATCTCTTCCACCCGATCGGGTTGTTTTTCAGCTAAGGCCTTTATCCAGAGGGTCAGGCGTCGAGGGGAGCCCGCGGTGCGAAGGTCCTCAAAGGGCAGGTCGTTTTCGTCGAAAAGTTTTTGCGCTTCATCAGCCAGACTTTTTAAGGCCGGAGGCAGGAAGCGGGCCGGCAGTTCTTCACAACCGATTTCAAAGAGGAGGTCTTTAGCCATGGGCTTCCTCCTTAGGGCTCCGGCGAGTCTCGAGCCACACCTCTGCACTGCGTTTGGCCAAGGCCCGCACTCGGGCGATATAAGCCGTGCGTTCGGCCACCGAAATGGCCCCTCGGGCCTCCAGGAGATTGAAGAGATGGGAACACTTTAAGGCGCAGTCGTAGCCCGGCAGGCTAAGCCCCAAATCTAGCAACCGGAACCCCTCTTTTTCGTAGCGGTCAAAGAGCTGGCGGAGCATCTCCACGTCAGCTTCTTCGAAGTTATAGATGGAATACTCCACTTCGTTTCGGTGATAAAGATCGCCATAGGTGAAACGTTCATTCCACCGGAGATCAAAGACGTTTTCTACCTCCTGAAGGAACATGGCCAGCCGTTCCAGGCCGTAAGTTATCTCTACCGTAACGGGATAGCAGTCAAAGCCTCCTATCTGTTGAAAATAGGTGAATTGGGTGATTTCCATCCCGTCCAGCCACACTTCCCATCCCAGGCCCCAGGCCCCCAGGGTGGGGCTCTCCCAGTTGTCTTCCACAAAGCGGATATCGTGTTCCCGGGGGTCGATTCCCAGGGCAGAGAGGCTAGCCAGATAGATTTCTTGGATGTCATCCGGAGAAGGCTTGATGACCACCTGATACTGGAAATAATGTTGCAACCGATTGGGGTTTTCCCCATAACGTCCGTCGGTAGGACGACGACAGGGTTCGGGATAAGCCGCGGCCCAAGGCTCAGGCCCCAGGGAGCGCAAAAAAGTAGCGGGATGAAAGGTGCCGGCTCCTTTTTCTAAGTCGTAAGGTTGAAGAATAACGCAGCCTTGTTCCGCCCAAAAGGCGTTCAGGCGAGCGATGAGGTCTTGAAAATACATCTTTTCCTCCTCAGCGGGCGGCCCGGAGGAGAAGCGAAACCTTCCCCCCGGGTGCCGGAAGCTCTAGCTCCCGAGGCGGCGCCTGGGGCACTATCCGGTGGCTCCCAGGCACCCTTTTAAAATGCCACCTCTTTTCTGGCAACCGGAGAATCCTCTTCCCTTTTGGGGTGAAGAAGATAATACGATCTCCTTGATATTGAAAGTCATAACTTATCTTGAGACCCTCTCCAAAATCAAGCTCCAGACGATACCTCTCTTTCTGGGGGCTTATTTGATATCGTTTCAAGGGATAAGAAACCTGGGAAGAGATATAAGAGGCCTTAAGAAGGTGGAGATGGGGGCTGGCGCCCCAGCCTTTTAAACTCCATACTAAAACCGCTAGGACCGTAAATAAGAGGCGTTTCATAATCTCTCCTCCAAATATAGGTATCTTTGATCAACTTTTATAATATATTATGAGGGTTTGGCCAAGGTCTTCAGATCCTACCCTCTTGGTTCTGTTAAGATGGTAGTTATAGTGGAAGAGCTATGCAGGTTCGCGTTCAGACCAAAAGGCTTAAGGCCCGGCTCGAAAATTTGGCCGTGGTCCTGGTGGAGACCCTTTATCCCGAAAACATTGGTTCTGCGGCTCGGGCCTGCGCCAATTTCGGGGTCTCGCGCCTGATACTGGTCCGCCCTAGGGATCTTACAGCCGAGAAGATGAGGGCTATGGCCACTAAAAGCGGGCTGCCCATTTTAGAAAAGATGGAGATTTACGAAGATTTAGTAACAGCTCTCCAAGATTTCAACTACGTAGTGGGGACCACCGCCCGACTAGGTAAACAGCGCAAAGTCCATGAGACCGTGCGGGAGATTGTGCCCCGGGTGGTGGATCTTTCGCAAGGAAACCAGATCGCCTTCCTTTTCGGAAACGAAAAATGGGGCCTCACCAACGAAGACCTCTATCATTGTCACACCGTGATCACCATTCCCACCACGGAAAAGGCCAGTCTTAACGTCTCCCAGGCGGTAGTCATTGTGCTTTACGAGATGTTCTGCGCCAGCGCCGAAGTGGAGCTCCCCAAACCTCGCTTGGCTACCATAAAAGAGCTCGAGGTCATGTACGAGATCATCCGGGAGACTCTGAAACGGATAGACTACGTGCCTCACGACAATGAGACCCTTTGGATGACCACCATAAGGCGTTTTCTTTCCCGTCTTGATCTTACGGCCCAGGAAGTCCGGGTGATCCAGGGTTTTTGCAAACAACTCCTCTGGGCCCTCAAAAAATCTTTTTGAAAAAGGGAATCTCTCTCCAAGGAAAATCTTTATAAAGTTTGGCTTCCGGAGCGCCACAAAATCTTCCGTGTGACCATCTGATCTCGGCATGAAATGCCAGAGTCTTTTCAAGATTCATATCCTTCCCAGAAACCGTGACCAAAAACTTTACTACACTCTGGCGTCGTGTTAGTTCGGGATAAGCCTCAATGGCTGTTACTTGCCAGCTTTGCTTCCAAGAAGATACATCCGGAACTTCAAGAGCCATTTCTTGTTTTCGATCTATTCCAGCTAGAATATATCGTACGGCGTTTAAACGAAAAAATACTTTTCCTGCCAGTTCAGAGGCTATTTGTTTGGCTTTTCCTTTTAAAGTCGAGAATCTTTGGTTGAATTCTTCAGCGGATTTTTGGGCTACTTCCCGTCCCAGGTTTTGATAATAC